>DATJLB010000042.1:0-4261 GCA_035490915.1 Geobacteraceae bacterium | reverse complement strand
GGAGAAAAATGAAACGGATTTCAGTCTATAAAAATGGCGTCCTGGAGCCCGCGGAAACCCCGCTTCCCCGGGAATTTCCGCTCAAGCTGACAGTGAATGGCCGGGAGATCGCCACCCTGATCGCCTCACCCCACGACCTTCGCTTTCTGGTGGCCGGTTTCCTCAGGCTCCAGGGGTTTGTGGAGAACCTGGACGATTTCCTGATGCTGAGTGTCTGCCAGGACTTCGGCATCGCCAACGTGCAGGTCAGGAAGGAGCTGCCGGAGCGGCTGCAACCGGTATTGACGAGCGGCTGCGGGAGGGGGGTCACCTTTAGCCTTCCGACGGCCGATGGCGCGGGCGTAAAGACGCATGGCACTGCGTCTCTAAAGATGTCCCCCGAGAATCTGTTTGCCGTCATGGACGAACTGGCCAGGCGGGCCGAGAGCTACCGGCGCCACGGCGGGATCCATTCCGCGGCAATCGCCGACCGCGGGAGGCTCCTGCTCTACGCGGAGGACATCGGCCGCCACAACACCATCGACCGCCTCGCGGGAGAAGCGCTCTTGAGGGAGATCGACCTTGCGGGGAAGGTGATCGCCACTTCCGGCAGGGTCTCGTCGGAAATGGCCGCCAAGGCGGCCCTTCTCGGCGTTTCACTGATAGTCTCCCGCACGTCACCCACCGACATGGCGGTGTCCATCTGTCGGTCCGCGGGAATCACGCTGGTCGGCTATCTGCGGGGAGGGAGGTTCACTGTCTATGCCCATCCGGAACGGCTTGCCATGCAGGACGGGGTGCCGGATGAGCCCAAGGACGGCGTGCCACCACTAGCCATTCAGTTCATTCCGGAAGGGTAAAATAGAAGGTTGCTCCCGTATCCCGTTCTCCTTCCGCCCACACCTTGCCGCAGTGACGGACCATGATCTTCTGTACGGTGGCGAGACCGATGCCGGTCCCGACGAACTCGTCGTCGCGATGAAACCGTTGGAACGGCAGGAAGAGCTTTTCCGCCGCTTCCATGTCGAACCCAGCCCCGTTGTCGCGGACAAAGAATGCCCTTTCTCCTGTCAGTTCCGTCATGCCAAACTCGATCACCGGCTTCTCCGTCCTGCCGGTGTACTTCCAGGCGTTACCGATCAGGTTTTCCAGCACGACTTCGAGAAGGCTCTGATCTCCCCGAGCGGTCAAGCCATCGGTGATGATGTATTCCATCTGCCGTTCGGGATGGGCGACCGTGAGTTCGAGAGACACCTTCCGGGCCAACTCACTCAGATCGACCTGCTCGCAGAGCAGTTCGCGCCGAGACAGACGGGAGAGGACCAGCATCGCGTCGATAAGCTTGTCGATGCGGCCGCAGGCCGTTCCGATGCTTTCCACGAAGAACTTCCCTTTATCGTCCATGGTTGCCGCATAGCCATCGGCAAGGCACTGGGCGGACATGTAAATGCTGGAGAGAGGGGTCCTGAGGTCGTGGGAGAGGGAGTAGCTGAAGGCCTCAAGGTCCTTGTTGACCACGCTGAGCTCGGCCGCCCTCCGCTGGAGGTCGTTGTTCAGGTTCCGTATCTCTTTTTCGGTCTTCCTTCGATCGGTGATGTCTTCACCGATCCGGGAGGTGCCGAGAACGTTATCATTGACGTCACGAAGAGCCGTGTTATTCCAGCAGATGGTTTTCCGTTCACCGGCCAGGGTGACGATCTCGCTTTCGTGGAAGCCGGGCATGGTGCCCGCTTCGATCATGGACTGGTAACTTCTCTTCGCCTCGTCCCTTTCCCCCGCGGGGATGAGAGTGGCGAAAAAGTCCCTTCCCATCAGGTCGTCCCGCTCGTAGCCCGTGAGTTCCAGGAGGAAATCGTTGCAGAAGGTGATATCCCCGTGCCGATCGAGCATGAGGGCTATCAGCCTGACATTTTCCAGGGTTTCTCGAAAGCGCCGTTTCGATTCGAGGAGGGCGTCCTGCTGCATCTCGATCGCGGTGATCATGTCGTTGAACGCGAGAGCAAGGGTGCCGATCTCATCCCCCCGGTCCATGCTGATCAGCTTTTCCCCTCCTGAGTTCTCCTGGATCGACCGTACGTGGCCGGTTATCGCCATGAGCGGTGCAGTAAGCCGTCTCATCAGGATCCAGGCGATGACGAGAATCCCCGCCGTGCCGGCGCACGTTCCCAGGACAAAATAGCGCCGTGCCTCATAGAGCGATGCGTAGGCCTCTGCCAGGGGAAGGTTTGCCACGACGAACCAGTCGTTGACATCCAGGTGCTTGACGGAGGTGAGCATCGCCACCCCCTTGGAATTGATCGTCTTGCCGCTTCCCTCGAAGCCGGATACCGCCCGGTCGAACAGCTTGTTAACTCCCGCCGGGAGCTTCTTCAGTACCCTCTTCGTGTCCGGATGGACGATGATGGTCCGGTCCTGGGCGCAGAGGGTGAGATAGCCGGCCTTGCCGATCTTGACCCGGGAGAGTTCCTCCAGCAGGCTGTTCCCCTGGAGATCGATACTCCCCCCCAGGACTGCATATATTTTGCCATGGGAGTCGAAAAGAGGAGCGGTCATGAAGATGGCCGGGGCGGTGGGAAGAGATGTACTGGTTTGAGATGTACGGTTTACCGGTTGCCAGGGTCTTCCGGTAAAACTCGCCCAGCGGATCGGTATTACCCGGCCTGTGGGGATGCGCCGCACTTTCGGCAATCACCTCCCCGTGTCCCGAGATGAGAAATATCCCGTCGTCGAAGAGCGCCAGGAGGGCGGGCCGGTTGTCGAGGTACACCTGGGCCTTTCCCCGGTTGCGGGCAATTTCCGGGGTTATCCTGGCTGCGGCGGTAACGAGCACGTTTTGCGCCATCAGGAGTTTGTTGTCGATGCCGGAGGCGAGGGCAGAGACGAGGGCGTACTGGTGGCGGGCAATGGTTTTATCGTACTGGCGTTCGAAGTAGGAAAGGGTACCGCAGGCCATGATTGCGCCGAAGGCGATAAACAGGAGGGTGACGGAGAGTGCCATCTTCGTTTTGAGGCTGATATTCTTCAGACGAGGAATCATCGCGCCCCCTGGTGGCTGGCAATAATGAGATTTTTTCCATTATGTAGCGGCAATGATGAACGGTTTTGCGGCATTTGTCACGCGGAAACAGATGTTGGTCCGGCACGGATGCCGTAATACCGGGGGACGAGAAAGATGTGTGAGGTGAAAAGTGAGGCAGGTTTTGAGGGGAGAGCGAATCTACATGAAGCCGAGGAGTTCTCTGACCTTTTCCAGTTGGTTGGGAAACAGGTTTTCAGGGATGCATTCCTTGCCCAGTTTTTTGTGCACAATGTAGCGTGCACACGCGCTACATGCTCCTTCCCGGCAGTACTTGGCCTTCAGGGCGCTCAAGGTGGAGGGCATGACCGCTATTTTGTTATGAAAAAAGAGACATTCTTCTTGCAGTTCGCACGAGATCATCATACATCACCGGGTTATTTCGCATCACAAAAAATGGGTTATTTCAACACGTCTGCGGCAATTGCCCCACCTGGCACTACTACATACAAACTTTTATATTCTAGTTAACGATACATGGCTAACAATTACAGTTACTTATGTCGGATGGGCTCGATCATGAGCTGTGTTTGCTTTTTTTATCTTGCAAAAACCGTACTAAATTAAAATTGATTTTTGGGGTAATTACTACAGCTCTGCCATGCCTATCCATGATTGAAGATCGCTCTATCATATGGTATAAACAACAAGCCTTTGCGATAGCTTGCATAGCAGGAATCGGTGATGTCGCCCGAGGAGTTGGCGGCGCTTGACCCGAGCGGGGGGATGCATGACTACCAGAATAATGGTAATGGATGATTCGGCAAACCAGCGTGAATTTATCGTGCAAACCCTCGAGGCATCAGACATTTACGGTCAGTACGTGGAAATTAGGAACGGGCTTGAAGGTTTCAAATCGCTCCTTAATGCCCCGGTAGACCTCATTATCTGCGACCTGGAAATGCCCCAGATGGACGGGTTCAAGTTCATTCGCATGGTAAAAGCCCGTCCCGATCTGCGAGACATCCCTATTATCATCTTGACGAGCAATCAAAATGATGAGTCCAAAATCAAGGGGCTCGAACTCGGGGCTTGCGACTATGTGACCAAGCCGTTTAATCCCCGTGAATTGGTGGCGCGGGTAAACACCCAGGTACGGATACTGCAGCTTCAAAACGAATTGAAAAGATCGAACCTGCTTTTCGAGCAACTTTCCTATACGGATGACCTGACCGGCCTCTTCAACAGGCGTTACATGATGAAGGC
>DATJLB010000041.1:0-8318 GCA_035490915.1 Geobacteraceae bacterium | reverse complement strand
TGAACTCCGGCGGATCATCACCCTGAGGGAAAAGCTTCAAACCGGCGACCATCTCCGGTTCTGGACCAACTCCCCACCGGTCAGGGGGGTGCGGAAGGTCTGGGATGCGATCTTCAACTATCCGCTCGTCCGCTGTTTCGTCACCCTCGAAGCACGGGGGATCGGGCATCTGGCAGCGCTTCCCGGACCCGTGTTTTTCGTTGCCAACCATCTCAGCTACCTCGATCAGCCCGCCGTCATGTTTGCGCTCCCCCGGCAGATCCGCTATAACACCGCCACCGCCGCCTGGGAGGAATTCTTCTTCCTGAATTTCCGGAACCGGCTCCAGAAGATGTGGAAGAGGTTCACCTATGAATACGGCACGTGGTTCCTCAATCTCTTCCCCCTGCCCCAGTCCCGGGGATTTCGCGGCTCGCTCCGGTTCATGGGGAGGCTTGCCGATCGTGGCATCAACATCCTGATCTTCCCGGAGGGGGCGCGCTCGCAGGACGCGGGACTCCTTCCTTTTCAGCTCGGTTTGGGGATCATGGTCAAGGAGCTCGGGATTCCGGTCGTGCCGGTAAAGATCGAAGGCATCGAACGGGTCTTGCCGCGCGGCGCGCACTGGCCGAGGCGGGGGAAGGTGACGGTCACCTTCGGCGAGCCGATCCGGTTCCGCAACGAGGCTCCCGAAGAGATCGTCGAACGGGCGCGTGAGGCGGTGGAAGCTCTGCGATGAAGGTCTGGGTGAAGCGGAGAATTGCAGGGGCGGGCTGAGGTCGACGGGTCAGATATCGAGCACGACCGTCGCCTTCCACCCCGCCTCCGTTTCTTCCACCCGGAAAAGGTGCAGGGTGACGGCCTTCACGTCGACGTTCAGCCGGTGTCTGGCAGGGTCGATTACTTCACCGGACAGGAGCGCCCGGAGTGAAAACAGCCCGTCCTGACGGTTGACAGCGAGGGAGGCGACCCGCAGCAGGAGGCGGCGGGCATCCTTCTGGAACACAAGTTCGTTCAGGAAGTCGAACAGGAGAAGGTCTTCTTCTTCACGCTCCAGGGCGACCTCCATGGTTACACGGCCACGGATCGTCTCCAGCTCCTCGACCATGACGTTTGTCAGCGCGTCGGCCGCGGCGGCGAACAGTTCCTCCAGCGTCTTTCCCGACGCCTCGAAGGCGACGTCGGCAATGGCGATATCTTCCAGATAGCGGTAGGGCATTGTTCGCTCCGCTCACGTTTTTTCTCTACCTTTGCCTGTTTCAAAGCAGCGCGTCGATCGCCTCGAAATCGATCTCGTTCTCGGCATTGGCCTTGATCCAGCTGATCTTCTCCTGGTCCTCGACCGTGATCTTCGCCACGTCTTCCATCAGGGTGGTGAAGAGGTCGGCGGTGGTTTCGTGGACGCGAATGTAGGGGATGTTGCTGTCGTCGAGGATCTGCTGGGTGATCTCGGAGATCGGCACATGGCCGGCGATCGCCATGCCGACGATCTTCTCCCGGTACGCCGGGATGTGGTAGAGGGAGGAGAGGGTGACGATCAGCTCGTCGCGGGAGCTGGTCAGCACCATGAGGGTGGACTCCGCCATGGCATCCACCACCCGCTGGGAGGAGGCGGCGCCGAGGTGGATATGGTGGATGATCCGGCTCCGCCCCTCCGGGTCGCCATGGACGCGGAGGTTGAGCAGTCGGGAGATGTGCCCGAGGGTCGGGTTGGCGAGGATCGGCGAGTAGTTGAAGCCACCCGCCACCTGGAGGCTCCTGCCGGGGAACCCCCTGCCGAGGAAACCGAGGATCGATTCCCGTTTCTCCGACCGGATCTTGTTGACCAGCACCATCCGGACGTCGGCTTCCTCCTTCTCGTAGAGGGCGAGGTTGAGAAAGACGGAGTCGATGGTACTGCCGATGCCGCTCTCGGAGACGATGATGACCGGTGCGCCGAGGACGTGGGCGACGCAGGCGTTGCTCAGCCCGAGCACCGATCCGACCCCGCCATGGCCTGCCCCTTCAATGATCAGAAAATCGTACTTCTTGTCCAGCTCCTCCACCGCCTGGACAATGGTCTGCTTCAGCTGCCGGCAGTCCATTTTGCCGTTCAGGTAATCGCGGGTAAAGCTCTTGTGGAGCGCCACCGGGTTCATGAGGGCGATGTCCTCTTCCAGGCCGAAGGTTTTGGCCATAAGGACCGCATCCATGTCCACCATCAGGTCGTTGTAGAGCTCGATCTTCGGCCCGATAGGCTTGATGAACCCGACCCGCTCGTACTTCTGACGGGCGAGGTGCATGAGCGACACGCTCATGGTCGTTTTGCCGCAGTTCTGGCCGGTGGCGGCGATGAAGACCTTTTTTGCCATGAATTCCCCCTGCGAAAAAACAAGTTCAACGTTCAAGGTTCAATGTTCTGAGTTTGTATACACCGGAAGGTAAGCACTTTTTCGTCCTTTACACAAGGCAAAAATGCGGACATCGGGAAAAACAGTGAACGTCGATTGAACATTGAACATTGAACAGATTTTTACCCCTTGACATTCCCCAACGGGGTGAGCCGCACGACCCGCTTGCTGAGCCCCGCCAGCTCGGTTGCCGCCACCACGTCGTCGATATCCTTGTAGGCAAAGCCCGCCTCTTCGGCCAGCCCTCCCCACGAGGCTGTCCGAACGTAGATGCCGCGCGACTCCATGTCCCGCTGCAGCTTTTCGCCGCGAACCAGCTTCTTCGCCTGGTGGCGGCTCATGGTCCGGCCGCTTCCATGGGCGGTGGTGTAGAAGGTCTCCGCCCCGGACTTCATTCCGGCCAGAAGATAGGAGCCGGTCTCCATGCTCCCGCCGATTATGACCGGCTGACCGGTTGTCCGGTAACAGTCGGGAAGTCCTTCCGATCCGGGGGGGAAGGCGCGGGTCGAGCCCTTCCGGTGGACCAGGACGTCCCGCATCTTCCCTCCCACCAGGTGCCGTTCCAGCTTGGCGGTGTTGTGGGCGACGTCGTAGACCATCTCCATCCCGAGATCGCGAGGGTCCCGCTGGAAAACGTTCGAGAAGACCTCGCGGATCCGGTGGAGGATCACCTGACGGTTGGCAAATGCCATGTTGACGGCGCACTTCATGGCGGCAAAGTAGTCCTGTCCTTCCCGGGAGCGGAACGGCGCGCACGCCAGTTCCCGGTCGTTGACAGCTATGCCGTACTTTCGTCCCATGACGTTCAGGAAGGTATGGAGGTAGTCGGTCGCCACCTGGTGGCCGAAGCCGCGGCTGCCGCAGTGGAACATGACGACGACCTGGTCAGGGTGGGTGATCCCGAAGGCACGGGCCGTTTCCCCGTCGAAGATGTTCTCCTCACGGGCCACCTGGATCTCCAGGTAGTGGTTGCCGCTGCCGAGGGTGCCGATCTGGTTGTATCCCCGGTCGATCGCCCGGACGCTGATCTTGGAGGGGTCGGCACCGGGAAAGCATCCTCCTTCTTCGGTCCTTTCCAGGTCTTCGGGCCAGGCATAGCCGTTCTGCAGGCACCAGCGTGAACCATGTTCCGCGACGCTGCAGAACTCGTCGTGGGAGAGCTTCACGAAGCCGTGGCTCCCGACCCCGGCCGGTACCCGGTAAAAGAGCTGGTCCACGAGGGTATGGAGGCGGGGCCGGACTTCGTCCAGGGTGAGGTTGGTGAGGACCAGCCGCATGCCGCAGTTGATGTCGAAGCCGATCCCCCCGGGCGAGATGACCCCTTCCTCCGGGTCCATGGCCGCTACCCCGCCGATCGGGAAGCCGTATCCCCAATGCCCGTCCGGCATGCAGAAGGCGTAGTTGAGTATCCCCGGCAGGCACGCCACGTTTGTAACCTGCTCGAAAACCCCTGCATCCATCTCCCTCAGGAGCTTTTCGGTGGCATAAATGCGCGCCGGAACGCGCATCCCCTCTTTATACGTTCTGGGAAGCTCCCAGACGGTGTCGGAGATTTTCCCGAGCGCTGCAGGTATCGCCATGACGTCCTCCACGCGGGTCCGTCTTTCTGGATGTGACTGCACCACCATTGTACCACAGGAGATCGGCAAAGCTATTGTGTCGGGAAGGCCATCTCTGGTGAGGCCGGCATTAGGGGGGAGAGGGAAGGAACTCCCGGAGCCAGTTATCGAAGATGTCGGCCTTGTCGGCTCCGAACGTAGCGAGTTTGGTTCTCACGGACTCGGGCGTTTTTTCCTGGTGCCAGCCAAGCGGTTTCTTGGAGTAGAAGAGATCGGCGAAGCAGATGACCCGCTCTTCCATCGATTGCGGCGACATGTCCCTTTCCGGAAGGGGGAGGTTTTGTGTGCGGACCTCTGCAATCGTGAGTCCTACGCCGATGTGGCGTTCACAGACAAGGGCGTGACGTGGCAACCCTTCCGCTTCCAGGATTTCCCGGCCGAGGATGCCGTGACGGATGTAGGGTTCGGTCCCAAAGCAGCCGATACCGGGGGCTGCCGTGCGGCATACGCCGATATCGTGGAGGAGGGCTGCTTCCTCCACGAAGCGGCGGTCGATATCCGGTCGTCTCAGGGAATCGACAATCCTGAGTGCCTTCGCGGCGACCAGGCGACTGTGTTCAATGACGATCTCCCGGGCCTCGGGATTCGTGAAATATTTTTCCAGCAAGGTGACGGCATTCATCGGTTTACCTTTCGCGGAATTGCGGGTAGTATTGGTGGAGCTGGCGCTTACGTATTTTTGTACTTTACCACATCCATCTGTACGAAGGAAAGACCCGCCTAATGACCGTCGAAATCAGAGACTCGGACATCCGGATAGAGTTCTACCGGGCTTCCGGCCCCGGCGGGCAGCACCGCAACGTGACCGATTCGGCGGTACGGATCCGCCATCTCCCGACCGGCATCGTCGTCCAGGCTTCCGAACGGCGCTCCCAGGCGCAGAACCGCGAGCTCGCCATGGAAAGGCTCAAGGCGGCGTTGCTCAAACGGCAGCGCAAGGCGAAAAAGAGGATCGCCACCACGGTGCCCAGGGGGGCGGTGGAGGAGAGGCTTCGGGAAAAAAGGGCTACCGCCCTGAAAAAAAAGTTCCGCGCCCCGCCCGATGAGTGATCCCGTTCGGCAAAGCCCCCTATTTTCTTGACCCCCTATGTCTAATGAGCTATTTTAACGTCGAATCGCTTGCAAAGACCACACGACGACGCCGGATTTTGAGATGGCCCCGGGGGAGCAAGGAGGAGACACCGCGGCGTACCGGAGGTACGGTGAGGATGTCTTCGACGCTGCATGCCGGGAGCGCTCAATCACGGCGTTGTGGAGGATGTTATGTCCCGTCCCGGCTGGGATGAATACTTCATGGAGATCACACATCTGGTGGCGAAACGTTCCACCTGTCTGAGGCGGCAGGTGGGAGCGGTGCTGGTCAAGGACAAGAACATCCTGGCCACCGGGTACAACGGCGCTCCCTCCGGCATCGCCCACTGTCTCGATGTCGGCTGCCTGCGGGAGCAGCTGCAGATCCCGTCCGGGGAACGGCATGAACTCTGCCGCGGGCTTCACGCAGAGCAGAACGCCATTATCCAGGCCGCGAAGCACGGCACGAACATCGACGGCGCGACCCTTTACTGCACCACCATGCCGTGCATCATCTGTTCGAAAATGATCATCAATGCGGGGATCAGGCGGATCGTGTACGAGGGTGGGTATCCGGACGAGCTGGCTGCGGAGATGATCCGGGAATCGGGTGTCAGGGTGGAGGAATTCGTCGGCGCGGGAGGCGAAGCCCGTCAATCGCAGGAGAGCCCATGAAGTGCCCGTTTTGTTCGTTTACCGACAGTAAGGTCGTTGATTCCCGCCCCGACAAGGGTGGGGCGGCCATTCGCCGCCGGCGGGAGTGCGAGTCGTGCGGCAAGAGGTTCACAACCCACGAGCGGATCGAGGAGATCCTGCCGCTGGTTTTGAAAAAGGACGGACGCCGCGAGCCGTTCGACAGGCTTAAGGTGATTGCCGGCATCCAGAAGGCGTGCGAGAAGAGGCCAGTCTCCGTCGAAACCATCGAGAGGCTTCTGGACCGACTGGAAGCGCGGCTCCAGGAAGGAAACGAGAGGGAAGTGCCGAGCACCGTCATCGGCGAGTGGGTGATGAACGAGCTCCACGATATCGACGAGGTTGCCTACGTCCGTTTTGCCTCGGTCTACCGTTCGTTCAAGGATATAAACGAGTTTATGGCAGAGTTGCAGGATTTGTTGAAGAAATAGAGGCGGGCGCGGTCTTCCGACCATCTCGCCGCCGTGTCCTCGAAGCTCCGCTTCGACGTAGCGCTGCTACGCCTCAGCGCGGCTCCTGCGGGCCGGCGACGATCTGGCCGAAATCTCGCGCCCGTTGGAGCGGAAGGTCGGAAGGAAAGCTTTCCTCCCACACTTCTCACTTCCGCGCTGATTTATGACTGACTTCCACGAAAAGATGATGCGGCATGCCCTAGCGCTGGCCCGCAAGGGGGCAGGGAGGACCGCGCCCAACCCGGCAGTGGGGTGCGTCATCGTCAACAGCGGCACGATCGTTGGCGAGGGGTGGCATAGAAAGGCCGGCACCCCCCATGCCGAGGTCCACGCCCTCCGTCGGGCCGGGAGTGCGGCCAGAGGCGCGGATGTCTACGTCACCCTTGAGCCGTGCGCCCATCACGGGAAGACCCCTCCCTGCGCCGAGGCGCTCATCGAGGCACGGGTGCGAAGGGTCTTTGCCGCCATGGAAGACCCCAATCCCAAGGTGAGCGGGAGGGGATTCGAGATGCTCCGCGCCGCCGGCATCGAGGTGGATATCGGCCATCTGGAGAGGGAGAGCCGTCTCCTGAACGAGCCATTCATCAAGCATGTCACCACCAGCCTGCCGTTTGTGATCTTGAAGAGCGCCCTCACCCTCGATGGCAAGACCGCCACCGAGAACGGTGATTCCAAATGGATAACCAACGACAGATCGAGGCGGTATGTCCACAGGCTTCGAGCGATGGTTGATGCGGTGATGGTGGGGATCGGCACCGTCGTTGCCGACGATCCGCAGCTAACCTCCCGGATTGCTGGGGGGCGGGACCCCCTTCGGGTCGTAGTCGATTCGGGGTTGTCCATCCCGCTGCATGTCCGGCTCCTGCACCTCAGTTCCCCCGCCCGGACGGTCATCGCCACCCTGGCGAGTTCCGGACAGAAGGTTGACACGCTCCGGGAATACGGGGCCGAAGTTCTCCCGTGCACCGAACGGGAAGGACGTGTCGACCTCCGGGACCTGCTCGCCAGGCTCGGTGCGATGGGTGTTCAGTCGGTCCTCCTGGAGGGGGGGAGCAGGCTGGCGGGGGAGGCGTTACGGCTCGGCCTCATCGACAAATTTCTCTTCTTCTATGCCCCGAAGGTCATCGGCGGCGACGGTGTGGGGCTTTTTGCGGGAAAGGGGGCCGCGACAATGGCGGACGCGGTGGCACTCAGGGATATTAAGGTCCGCCGGTTCGATACGGACATCATGATCGAGGGGTACCCGGAGGGGCGATGTTTACCGGCCTGATCGAAGCAGTGGGAAAAGTTGTCGGGATCGAACGCCGGGGGGCGTCGGCCCGACTTACGGTAGAGGCTCCTTTCCCTCCCGAGGAGATCGGATTGGGCGATTCCATCGCCGTAAACGGTGTTTGCCTCACCGTGGTCGACATGGAACCGGGGAGATTCGTCTTCGATGTCTCTCCGGAAACCGTCGATCGTACCGCTTTCAGGCGCCTGAGAACCGGGGCACGGGTCAACCTGGAGCGCGCCCTGCGCCTTTCTGACCGTTTGGGCGGCCATATCGTTACAGGTCACGTAGACTGCGTCGCGGTTGTGACCGAGCGGCGGGAGGTGTCGGGAAACATTTTTTTCGCCTTCCGCGTTCCCGCCGACTATGCCCGTTACTTGATAGCCAAGGGGTCGGTTGCCATCGACGGGGTCAGTCTTACCGTTAACGCAGTGACGGCTGACGGTTTCACGGTCAACGTCATACCCCACACCGCGGCGCAAACGATCCTTCGAGAGACGAGGATCGGTGGCGAGGTGAACATCGAGACCGATATTATCGGGAAATACCTGGAACGGTTGCTGTCGACGAAGGAAAAAAAGGAGGGGGTAAAAATCACTCTTGATGTGCTGGCCAAGAACGGTTTCCTGTAAGAGGTATCCTGGAATCTTCGCCATAGACGCAAAAAGGGCAGCCAAGCATGAATTTGGCTGCCCTTTTCATATCTGTCTCTCGCACGGTAGTTGGCGAGATCCGCAGACTTTGGTTATGGGAGTGGCAATGAGACGCTGATCAATCCGGTTATCCCGACGTTCAGCGGTTGAATCGTCGTCCAGTGAGTATAATTTTCGTTTTTCGCTCCCCC
>DATJLB010000040.1:0-12800 GCA_035490915.1 Geobacteraceae bacterium | reverse complement strand
GTTGCACGACAAATTGCAGCGCGCACAGGCGGTGTTCCTGGCCGATTTCCGCGGCATGGACGTCGGCAAGGCGACCGAGCTCAGGAACGAACTGCGCAAGGCCGCTGTGGAATACAAAGTCGTCAAGAACACCTTGCTCGACCTGGCGTCCCGTGACACCGACAAGGAGTCGTTGCAGCCGCATTTTACCGGTCCCACTGCTGTGGCCCTGAGCTATGACGACCCTGTCGCAGCGGCGAAGGTGCTGTCGAAATTTGCCAAGGAACAGCAGGCCACCTTTAAGCTCAAGGCGGGTGTACTGACCGGCAAGGCGATAACGGTTCCCGACATCCAGGCCCTGGCGGATCTTCCGAGCCGCGAGGTGCTTCTGGCCAAACTGCTCGGCACGATCCAGGCCCCGGTAGCCAACTTTGTCGGCGTCCTGGCGGCAGTGCCGGGAAGTTTTGTCCGCGCGCTCGATGCGATCAAAAATCAAAAAGAAGGCAAATAACTCTCAGAGTCAGATACAACTATACGGAGGAATAGAACAATGGCAATTACCAAGGCCGATGTCGTTAGCTTTATCGAAAACATGACCGTACTCGAACTTTCCGAACTCGTGAAGGAACTCGAGGAGAAGTTCGGTGTCTCCGCCGCTGCCCCCGTGGCCGTGGCTGCCGTAGCCGGCGCTCCTGCCGCTGCCGAAGCCGCCGAAGAGAAGACCGAATTCGACGTTATCCTGAAGGCCGCCGGCGCCAACAAGATCGGCGTGATCAAGGTGGTCCGCGCCCTCACCAGCCTCGGCCTCAAAGAGGCGAAGGACCTCGTCGACGGTGCACCGCAGCCGGTCAAGACCGCCGTGTCCAAGGAAGAGGCCGAAGAAGCCAAGAAACAGCTGGTCGAATCCGGCGCCGAAGTTGAGATTAAATAGTATTTCCGATACATTCCCATCCTAGCCAAGGTCGCCGGGCGCGGCCTTGGCTGTTCTATTTTGGCTGGAACCGTCCCGAACTTCGCCTGCCCGTTCAGATAAAAGCAAGATTCCAAGCGGTTGAATGTTTACCAGGTCATTCGCCAAAGGAGAAAATATGGCTTATTCAATTGCGAATAACCCCCTTTTACGCAAGAACTTCGCTAAGATAAAGAAGATCATCGATATCCCCAACCTGATCGACATCCAGAAGAATTCCTATAAACGATTTCTCCAGATAGACATTCCCGCCGAAACGAGAAAAAATTTTGGTCTGGAAGCCGTTTTCAAGAGTGTGTTCCCCATCAGGGATTTCAGTGAGACCGCGTCCCTCGAGTATGTTTCATACTCCCTCGGGATCCCGAAGTATGACGTGGAGGAGTGCCACCAGCGCGGGATGACGTTTGCGGCCCCGATGAAGGTCAAGGTGCGGCTCGTGGTCTGGGACCTCAACAAGGAGACCGGTGCCCGCGCGATCCGCGACATCAAGGAGCAGGAGGTCTATTTCGGCGAGATCCCGCTCATGACCGAAAACGGGACCTTTATCATAAACGGAACGGAGAGGGTCATCGTCAGCCAGCTCCATCGTTCGCCGGGCGTGTTTTACGACCATGACAAGGGGAAGACCCATTCCAGCGGCAAGGTCCTCTACTCTGCCCGGGTCATTCCCTATCGGGGTTCATGGCTCGACTTCGAATTCGACCACAAGGACATTCTCTACGTCCGGATCGACCGCCGTCGCAAGATGCCGGCCACGGTCCTGCTGAAGGCGCTGGGGTATTCCACGGACGCGCTCCTCAATTACTTCTACAGGAGCGAGGAGATCGTCCTGCAGGGCGATTCCATCGTCAAGATCGCCGACCCGGAGCTTCTGACCAACCAGAAGGCTGCCATCGACATTACCGATCCGCAGACCGGCGAAGTGATTCTCAAAGCGAACAGAAAGTTCACCAAGGCCGCCATCCGCAAGATGACCGAGCATGGTATTCAACATATACCGATTACCGCCGACGATGTGGTGGGGAAATTTTCCTGCCACGATATCGTCGATCCGGCAACCGGCGAAGTGCTTGTCGAGTGCAACGAAGAGATCACCCTGGCCAGGTTCACCGAAATAAAGGCCCGGGGCATAACGTCCATCAAGGTGCTGTTCATCGACAACCTGCACGTGACCTCGTCGTTCCGCGACACCATCCTGATCGACAAGATTGCCTCGACTGACGAGGCGCTCATTGAAATCTACCGGAGGCTTCGCCCCGGCGATCCGCCGACCCTGAAGAGCGCAGTTGCCCTGTTCGGCAACCTGTTCTTCAACGCCGAGCGCTACGACCTTTCCGCTGTCGGGCGGCTTAAGCTGAACCACAAGCTCGGGTTGAATGTTCCCCTCGATTGCCAGACCCTGACCAAGGAAGACGTGCTGGAAGTGGTGCGCTACCTGATCGATCTGAAAAACGGCAAGGGGAACATCGACGATATCGACCATCTCGGCAACCGCCGCGTGCGTGCCGTCGGCGAGCTCCTGGAAAACCAGTACCGGATCGGCCTTGTGCGGATGGAGCGCGCCATCAAGGAACGGATGAGCCTGCAGGAGGTGGAAAACCTCATGCCGCACGATCTGATCAACTCCAAGCCGGTTTCGGCGGTGGTGAAGGAGTTCTTCGGCTCGTCCCAGCTCTCGCAGTTCATGGATCAGACCAACCCGCTCTCCGAGGTTACCCACAAGCGCCGTCTTTCGGCCCTGGGACCGGGGGGGCTTACCCGCGAGCGGGCGGGCTTCGAGGTGCGCGACGTCCATCCGACCCACTACGGCCGGGTCTGCCCGATCGAAACCCCCGAAGGTCCGAATATCGGCCTGATTGCCTCGCTCTCCACCTACGCCCGGATCAACGAGTACGGGTTTGTGGAAACGCCTTACCGTCTCGTCAAGGAGGGTAAGGTTACCAATGAAGTCCGCTTCTTCTCGGCGCTGGAAGAGGAAGGACACGCCATCGCCCAGGCGAACGCCTCGGTGGACAAGGACGGCCGCTTCGTCGACGACTACATCTCCGCCCGCAAGGGGGGGGAATTCGTCCTTGTCGGCCGGGACGAGGTGGAACTGATGGACGTGGCGCCGATGCAGCTTGTCTCGGTCGCCGCCTCCCTCATCCCCTTCCTGGAGAACGACGACGCGAACCGCGCCCTGATGGGATCCAACATGCAGCGCCAGGCGGTCCCGCTGCTGCGGGCCGACTCACCGCTGGTCGGAACCGGCATGGAGCGCGTAGTGGCACGAGATTCCGGGGTGTCCGTGGTGGCGCGCCACAACGGCGAAGTGGAGTCGGTCGACGCTTCCCGGATCGTCGTCAAGATCGACGAGGACGAAAACGACGAGACGGGGACCGGGGTCGACATATACAACCTGATCAAGTTCGCCCGCTCCAACCAGAATACCTGCATCAACCAGCGCCCGGTGGTGAAGATTGGCGACCATGTCAAGCGCGGGGACGTCATTGCCGACGGTCCCTCCACCGAGATGGGGGAGCTTGCCCTCGGCCAGAACGTGCTGGTCGCCTTCATGCCGTGGGGAGGTTACAACTTCGAGGACTCCATCCTCATCTCGGAGAAGCTGGTCAAGAACGACCGGTATACCTCTATCCACATCGAGGAGTTCGAATGCGTCGCCCGCGACACCAAGCTCGGGAAGGAAGAGATTACCTCCGACATCCCGAACCTCGGCGAGGAGACCCTGAAAGACCTGGACGAGTCGGGGATCATCAGGATCGGCGCTGAAGTGAAGCCGGGTGACATCCTGGTCGGGAAGATCACTCCCAAGGGAGAGACCCAGCTTTCGCCGGAAGAGAAGCTGCTCCGGGCGATCTTCGGCGAGAAGGCGGGGGACGTGCGCGACACTTCCCTGCGCGTACCTCCTGGTGTCGAAGGAACGGTCATCGGCGCCAAGATATTCTCCCGCAAGGGGTCCGACAAGGACAGTCGCACCGAGATCATCGAGAAGGCCGAAGAAGTCAAACTGCGCAAGGACGAGCAGGACGAGATCCGCATCATCAGGGATTCGGCGATCGGCAAGCTGAAGAAGCTCCTGGTCGGAAGGACCGCTGCGGTCAAGGTCGAAGGGAAGGACGGCAAGGCGGCTATTGCCAAAGGGAAGAAGATTACCGAGGAGGCCCTTGCAGCCCTCCCGATGGACCGCTGGGACGAAATATCCCTGTCCGACGGCGAGGGGGCCGAGGAGAAGGTTGCCCAGATCCTCGAACGGCTCCACCAGCAGATAGACCTGATCAAGGAGGTCTTTGACGACAAGGTCCAGAAGCTGAAGCGCGGCGACGACCTCCCTCCCGGCGTGATCAAGATGGTGAAGGTCTACATTGCCATCAAGCGGAAGCTGCAGGTCGGGGACAAGATGGCGGGCCGGCACGGGAACAAGGGCGTCGTCTCCCGGATCCTCCCTGAAGAAGATATGCCGTACATGGAAGACGGCCGGCCGGTGGAGATCGTGCTCAATCCGCTCGGCGTCCCCTCCCGTATGAACGTCGGCCAGATCCTCGAAACTCACCTCGGGTGGGCTGCCAAGGGGATCGGCTGGCAGATCGAGGAGATGTTGAAGAAGCAGTCACCGGCGGCCCAGGTGAAGAAGTACCTGAAGGACGTTTACGGCGACAAGGAGATGAACAAGTTCCTGGAGTCGCTGGAGGATGACGAGCTTCTGACGGTTGCCCACCGCCTGGAGCGCGGCGTGCCGATGGCCTCGCCGGTCTTCGAAGGATCCTCGGAAAAGGGGATCCAGGGGATGCTGGAGAAGGCGGGCTTCGACACTACCGGCCAGGTGACCCTGTACGACGGCAAGACCGGTGACCCCTTCAAGCACAAGGTCACGGTCGGGGTCATGTATGTCCTGAAGCTGCATCACCTGGTGGACGACAAGATCCATGCCCGTTCCATCGGCCCCTACAGCCTGGTTACCCAGCAACCGCTCGGCGGCAAGGCCCAGTTCGGCGGCCAGAGGCTGGGAGAGATGGAGGTCTGGGCCATGGAGGCGTACGGCGCCGCCTATGCGCTCCAGGAGTTCCTGACCGTCAAATCCGACGACGTGGCGGGCCGCACCAGGATGTATGAGGCGATCGTCAAGGGTAAGCACACGCTGGAACCGGGGCTTCCCGAATCGTTCAACGTCCTGATCAAGGAACTCCAGTCGCTCTGTCTCGACGTGGAACTCCTGGAGAGCGAAGAGGACTGAAACCGGCATAGGTCCTGTGGGACATAGAGGACCTATGGTACGCATTTAACATAGAACTCCTAAGAACAGGGAGGTAACGTATTTTGGAAGACATATTCAATTTTTTCGAGAAACCGAAAGATCCGCTCCACTTTTCAGCCATAAAGATATCCATTTCGTCTCCGGAAAAAATCCGGGAACGCTCTTTCGGTGAGGTGAAGAAGCCGGAAACCATCAATTACCGGACGTTCAAGCCGGAACGGGACGGTCTTTTCTGTGCCAAGATCTTCGGCCCGACCAAGGATTACGAGTGCAACTGCGGCAAGTACAAGCGGATGAAGCACCGTGGCATCGTCTGCGAAAAGTGCGGCGTCGAGGTCATTCCCTCCAAGGTCCGGCGTGAGCGGTTGGGGCACATCGACTTGGCCACACCGGTCGCCCACATCTGGTTCCTCAAGTCTCTTCCATCCCGGATCGGCAACCTCCTCGACATGACCCTCAAGGACCTGGAGAAAGTCCTCTACTTCGAGGCGTACGCGGTCACTGAGCCGAAGAACACCGGGATGATGATCGGCGAGGTCCTCTCCGAGGACCAGTACCAGAAGGCGATGGAGGAGCATGGCGGGCAGTTTGTGGCCGGCATGGGAGCAGCTGCCATCAGGGACTGCATGAAGGCAATCGATCTGGACAAGCTCGCCGAGCAGCTTCGCATGGAGATGCTCGATGCGACGAGCGAGGCCAAGCGCAAAAAGACCGCCAAGCGTCTCAAGGTGGTGGAGGCGTTCAAATCTTCCGGCAACCGGCCGGAGTGGATGATCCTGGAGTGCATCCCGGTCCTCCCCCCCGAGTTGCGCCCCCTTGTTCCTCTCGACGGCGGCCGCTTTGCCACCTCCGACCTGAACGACCTGTACCGGCGGGTGATCAACCGGAACAACCGACTGAAGCGGCTGATGGAGCTCCAGGCACCGGAGGTGATCATTCGGAACGAGAAGCGGATGCTGCAGGAGGCGGTGGATGCCCTGTTCGACAACGGTCGTCGCGGTCGGGCTATTGCCGGTCCTAACAAGCGGCCGCTCAAGTCCCTTTCCGACATGCTGAAGGGGAAGTCGGGCCGCTTCCGCCAGAACCTCCTCGGGAAACGCGTTGATTACTCCGGCCGCTCCGTTATCGTCGTCGGCCCGGAACTGCGTCTGCACCAGTGCGGCCTTCCCAAGAAAATGGCGCTGGAACTGTTCAAGCCGTTCATCTACAACAAGCTGGAGGAAAAGGGGTTTGTCACAACCATCAAGAGCGCCAAGAAGATGGTGGAGAAGGAGCGTCCCGAGGTGTGGGACGTTCTCGAAGAGGTCATCAAGGAGCATCCGGTCATGCTGAACCGTGCCCCGACGCTCCACCGCCTAGGCATCCAGGCGTTCGAGCCGGTGCTGATCGAAGGGAAGGCCATCCAGCTCCACCCGCTTGTCTGTACCGCTTTCAACGCCGACTTCGACGGTGACCAGATGGCGGTCCACCTCCCGCTCTCCATCGAGAGCCAGGTGGAGGCTCGGGTTCTCATGATGAGCACCAACAACATCCTTTCACCGGCAAACGGCAAACCGATCATCGTTCCGTCGCAGGACATGGTTCTCGGCATCTACTACATGACGCGGGAGAAGTTCTTTGCCCAAGGCGAAGGGAAGATATTAGCGTCACCCGAAGAGGTGCGCATCGCCTTCGATGCCGGCGAGGTCGACCTCCAGGCCCGGATCAAGGTCCGGCTGAAGAACCTCGTTGCCGATGAACAGCCGCAGATCGTGGAAACCACGGTTGGCCGCGTCATTCTGCGTGACATCCTGCCGGAAACGGTCCCGTTCGCAGCGATCAACAAGGTCATGACCAAGAAGGAGCTTTCCGCCTTGGTGGACACCTGCTACCGCCTGGCGGGGAACAAGGAAACGGTCATCCTGGCGGACCGGCTGAAGGAAATCGGCTTCCGCTATTCGACCCTGGCGGGGATCTCCATCTGCATCAACGATATGGTCATCCCGGAGGGGAAACCGGCGATCATCGACAAGGCCACCGAAGAGGTGAAGGAGATCCAGAACCAGTACACCGAAGGCTTGATCACAGACGGCGAACGCTACAACAAGGTCATCGACATCTGGGCCAAGGCCAACGAGGAGATCGGCAAGGAGATGCTCGACAACCTCTCCCGGGAGACTGTGGTGTCCCCCGAAGGGGCGGAGGTGAAGTCACCCTCCTTCAATGCCATTCACATGATGGCGGACTCCGGTTCCAGGGGCTCGGCCGCCCAGATCCGGCAGCTTGCCGGGATGAGGGGGCTGATGGCGAAGCCGTCCGGCGAGATTATCGAGACCCCCATTACCGCCAACTTCCGCGAGGGGCTGACGGTGCTCCAGTACTTCATCTCGACCCACGGTGCCCGTAAGGGTCTGGCGGATACCGCTCTCAAGACCGCCAACTCCGGTTATCTCACCCGGCGTCTGGTCGATGTTGCCCAGGACGCCATCATCACCGAGTTGGACTGCGGCACTCTCGACGGGCTCCTGGTTTCCGCCCTCACAGAAGGGGGCGAGATCATCGAGCACATCGGCGACCGGATCCTCGGACGTGTTGCCCTGGATGACATCCTCGACCCGGTCACCGGTGAGGTCCTGGTCCCGGCCAACACGGATATCGACGAAACCCTGGTCAAACGGATCGAGGATGCCGGCCTGGAAAAGGTGAAGATCCGTTCCGTGCTCACCTGCCAGTCGCGGCGCGGCATCTGCGCCATGTGCTACGGCCGCGACCTGGCGAGGGGTCACCTGGTCAACATGGGCGAAGCGGTCGGCGTCATCGCCGCCCAGTCCATCGGCGAGCCAGGCACCCAGCTGACCATGCGTACCTTCCACATCGGTGGTACCGCCTCCCGGCGCGCCGAGCAGACCTCGCTTGAAGCGCGTAACGAAGGTAAAGTCAAATTCATCAACATCAACAGCGTCGTCAACATGGAAGGGCACCACATCGTCATGAACCGCAACGGCGAACTGGCGATCGTCGATGAAACCGGCCGTGAGCGGGAGCGTTACGGCATCGTGTACGGCGCCAAGATCAAGGCTGCCCCGGACATGCCCGTCAAGCCGGGTGAAACCCTTGCCGAATGGGACCCCTACACCATGCCGATCCTCACCGAGGTCTCCGGTAAGGTCAAGTTCGGCGACATCGTCGAGGGTGTCACCATGGAGGAGCAGCTTGACGACGTTACCGGCCTTTCGCGCAAGGTCATCATCGAGTCGCGCGATGCCGACAAGCGTCCGCGCATCACCCTCAAGGATGAGGCTGGCAAGACCGTGAAGATCAGCGAGAGCATGATGGGGCGCTACTTCCTGCCGGTCGGGGCGAACATCTCCGTCCAGGAGGACACCTTCGTCAACGCCGGCGACGTCATTGCCAAGATCCCCCGCGAAACCACCAAGACCAAGGACATTACCGGCGGTCTTCCGAGGGTCGCCGAGCTCTTCGAGGCGCGCAAGCCGAAGGATTACGCCGTCATCGCCGAGATCGACGGGGTTGTCTCGTTCGGCAAGGACGCCAAGGGGAAACGGAAGGTCATCATTACCCCCGAACTGGGAGAGCCGAAGGAATACCTCATCCCCAAAGGGAAGCATATCAGTGTTCACGAAGGAGACCACGTACGGGCCGGCGAGGCCCTGATGGACGGCTCCTCCAATCCGCACGATATCTTGCGGGTCCTCGGCCAGAAGGAGCTGGCGAAGTACCTGGTCGACGAGGTGCAGGAGGTGTACCGTCTCCAGGGGGTCAAGATCAACGATAAGCATATCGAGACCATCGTCCGCCAGATGCTGCGTCGTGTCCGTATCAAGGACGTCGGCGATACGAGTCTGCTCATCGACGATCAGCTCGAACGCTACGTCTTCGAGGACGAAAACGAAAGGGTGCTCGCCAAGGGTGGGAGGCCGGCCATTGCCGAGCCGCTGCTCCTCGGCATCACGAAGGCCTCGCTCTCGACCGAGTCGTTCATTTCAGCAGCGTCCTTCCAGGAAACGACAAAGGTCTTGACACAGGCTGCCATTGAGGGTAAGGTGGACAGCCTTCGCGGGCTCAAGGAAAACGTGATCATGGGGCGCCTGATCCCCGCAGGTACCGGTTTGAGCCGCTACCGCAACCTGAAACTGGTCGTGGAAGAGCCCGAAACAAGCCTGCCTGAGTTGCCCGAAGAAGAATCCGTGGCAGAGGAATAGAATCGAGGGGGTCCGCCCCCTCGAAAAAAATGAAAAAAAACTTGACAAGCGTTGCGCAAGTTGATATTTTTGTCGCTTCCGCAGGGAGGTCGCCCTCCCCGAATTTGTAGTAGTTGGGAGAAAGAAAGCATGCCAACCATTAATCAGTTGATCCGGATAGGGCGGGAAAGCAAGAAGGATAAGTCCACTGCACCCGCGCTTAAGTGCTGCCCGCAAAAAAGGGGGGTTTGCACCAGGGTTTATACCACGACCCCGAAAAAGCCGAACTCTGCATTGCGCAAGGTGGCCAGGGTCCGTCTCACGAATGGTATCGAGGTGACATCGTATATTCCGGGTGTCGGCCATAATCTGCAGGAGCACTCGGTGGTTCTGATCAGGGGGGGGAGGGTCAAGGACCTTCCGGGTGTCAGGTATCATATTGTCCGCGGTACTCTCGATTCGGTCGGGGTTAAGGACCGGAAGAAGAGCCGTTCCAAATATGGCGCGAAAAGGCCCAAGTAAAAGATTGACAGTGAGGGGTTGATATGCCGAGAAGAAGAGAAGTTGCCAAACGGGTTATTCTGCCTGATCCAAAGTACGGTGACAGGACCGTTGCGAAGCTCGTCAATATACTGATGCAGGACGGGAAGAAGAGCACCGCCGAACGGGCTCTGTACAGCGCCCTTGATATCGTAGCCCAGCGTACCGGCGAGGATGCTGTCAAGGTGTTGAAGAAGTCGCTCGACAACATAAAGCCGACACTTGAGGTTAAATCCAGAAGGGTTGGGGGTTCCACCTACCAGGTTCCCGTTGAGGTGCGGACGGAGCGGCGGACGTCGCTGGCGATGCGCTGGCTCATCAAGTATGCCAATGCCCGTTCCGAGAAGACCTCCACCGACAAACTGGCCGGGGAGATGCTCGACGCCTTCAATAACCGGGGCGCGGCAGTCAAGAAGCGGGAAGATACACATAAAATGGCTGAGGCAAACAGGGCTTTTGCGCACTACCGCTGGTAGTTCACATAAGGTTAAGGAGTTTTTGTGGCACGTCAGGTCTCATTGGAAAAAACGCGCAACATCGGTATAATGGCGCACATCGACGCCGGTAAGACCACGACTACCGAGCGTATTCTGTACTATACGGGTGTCTCCCACAAGATAGGTGAGGTGCATGACGGCACTGCCACCATGGACTGGATGGAGCAAGAGCAGGAACGCGGCATTACGATCACGTCTGCGGCAACGACCTGCACCTGGAGGGATAATCGCGTCAATATTATCGATACCCCCGGCCACGTCGACTTTACCATCGAGGTGGAGCGGTCGTTGCGTGTATTGGATGGTGCGGTTGCAGTGTTTTGTTCCGTCGGCGGTGTCGAGCCGCAGTCGGAGACTGTCTGGCGTCAGGCGGACAAGTATCGCGTGCCCAGGATTGCGTTCGTTAATAAAATGGACCGGGTTGGTGCCGATTTTTTCCGCGGCGTGTCCATGATCAAGGACCGCCTCAAGGCAAATCCTCTGCCGATCCAGCTACCCATAGGCGCAGAGGATACCTTTAAGGGGCTTATTGATCTCGTAACGATGAAGGCGGTCATTTGGGATGAAGAGTCGCTCGGGGCAAAGTTTCGCGTGGAGGAAATCCCAGCCGATTTGCTTGATGAGGCGGAAGAGTATCGCGAGAAAATGATTGAGGAGATCTCTAGCCACGATGATCTTCTGATGGAAAAATATCTTGGCGGTGAAGCTTTGACGGAAGGCGAAATCAAGGCTGCCATTCGTCAGGCTACCATCGATATCAAGATTTGCCCGGTTATTTGCGGTTCAGCGTTTAAGAATAAGGGCGTGCAGCCTCTTTTGGATGCGGTGATCGATTACCTGCCGTCTCCTGTCGATATTCCTGCGATCAAAGGGGTCGACGCGGACACCGAAGCAGAGGTTGAGCGCAAGGCGTCAGATAGCGAGCCTTTCTCCGCCCTTGCCTTCAAGATCATGACGGATCCTTTTGTGGGCCAGCTCTGTTTCATCAGGGTCTACTCGGGAGTTCTGAACTCCGGCTCTTATATCTATAATTCGACAAAAGGCAAGAAAGAGCGTATTGGCCGCCTGCTGAAAATGCATGCTAATAAGAGGGAAGAAATCAAGGAGATTTACGCGGGGGATATTGCGGCGGCAGTCGGCTTGAAATATTCCACCACAGGCGACACCCTTTGTCCCGAGGACCATCCGGTGATTCTGGAGTCCATCGAGTTCCCCGAGCCTGTTATCTCCATCGCTATAGAGCCGAAAACCAAGGCCGATCAGGAAAAACTCGGTACCAGTCTGGCTAAGCTTGCCAGCGAGGATCCCTCTTTCAGGGTCAGGACTGATGAGGAAACGGGTCAGACCATCATTTCCGGGATGGGTGAACTTCACCTGGAGATCATCGTAGATCGCATGATGCGGGAATTCAAGGTGGAGGCCAACGTCGGCAAGCCGCAGGTTGCCTACCGCGAGACGGTCACCAAGAAGGTAAAAGTAGAAGGCAAATTCGTTCGTCAGTCCGGCGGGCGCGGCCAGTATGGCCATGTCTGGCTTGAGGTCGAGCCGCAGGAGCCCGGGAAAGGCTACGAGTTTGTTGATGCCATCAAGGGCGGGGTTGTCCCGAGGGAGTACATACCTGCTGTTGACAAGGGTATTCAGGAAGCAACGGATACAGGCGTTCTTGCCGGCTTCCCCGTGGTAGATGTCAAGGTGACCCTTATTGACGGCTCCTATCACGAGGTGGACTCCTCGGAGATGGCTTTCAAGATCGCCGGTTCCATGGGTTTCAAGGAAGGGTGCTCCAAAGCAGGCCCTGTCCTTCTGGAGCCGATCATGTCGGTGGAGGTCGTGGTGCCGGAAGAGTATATGGGTGACGTCATCGGCGATCTCAATTCCCGCCGCGGACGGATCATGGGAATGGAGAGCAGAGGCGGCGCTCAGGTTGTAAGCGCTATGGTTCCGCTGGCCCAGATGTTTGGCTACGCGACGGATCTTCGCTCCGCTACGCAGGGTCGGGCTACCTATACTATGACTTTCCATCACTATGAGCAGGTGCCGAAATCGGTGTCTGAAGAGATCATCGCAAAAGTAAAAGGATAGACAATTCCTATAGAAGGAGGGAATCCTGTATGGCAAAGGCAAAATTCGAGAGGAAGAAACCGCACGTAAACATAGGGACGATCGGTCACGTCGACCACGGCAAGACCACGCTGACGGCAGCGATCACCAAAGTACTGGCAGCGAAGGGTCAGGCGGAATTCAAGGCGTTCGACCAGATCGACAACGCACCGGAAGAGCGTGAGCGCGGCATCACCATTGCCACCGCCCACGTCGAGTACGAGACCGACAAGCGTCACTATGCGCACGTTGACTGCCCGGGTCACGCCGACTACGTCAAG
>DATJLB010000039.1:0-5126 GCA_035490915.1 Geobacteraceae bacterium | reverse complement strand
TCTACGCCCAGTTCCACCTAAAGCCGCGCGGGCGCTACATCATCAGGGTCTGCGTTGGGACCGCCTGCCACGTCCAGGGGGCGGAGCGGATCGTGGAAACCTTCTTCGACCGGCTCCACATCGGCCACGCGGAAACGTCCCCTGACCTCCGCTACACCTTCGAAAAGGTGGCCTGCCTCGGTGCCTGCGGCATGGCGCCTCTGGCCATGGTCAATGACGACACCTTCGGCAAGATGACGGTCCAGAAGGTGGACGAGATTATCACCGAATATAACCAGAGGCCGATGAAGAAGTAACAGCACCAACACTTTCCAGCAGAGGACATCTCGTTATGGGCGAAAATGCAGGAATCAAAGTACTGATCTGCCAGGGTACCGGCGGTATTTCGGCCGGCGCCAAGAAGGTGGAGGCGGAGTTCATAAAGGTCATCCAGGAAAAGGGCGTACAGGCCACGGTCGGCAAGCGCTGCGACGTCATCAAAACCGGATGCCGCGGCCTCTGCGCCAACGATGTTCTCGTGGATATCGTCGATCCCGAGCTGGGACGGGTCACCTACGACTTCGTCCTGCCGGAAGAGGTTGAGAAGATCGTCGATGAACATATCGTCAACCGCACCCCCCTGGAGAAGCGGAAGGCAAAGCCGTACTACAATACCTTCGTCGATCAGCAGATGCGCGTGGTCATGACCGGCTGCGGCCAGATCGACCCGGACAGCCTGGAGGCCTACCTCGAAGAGGACGGCTTCAAAGGGATCGAGAAGTGCGTCAAGACCATGAAGCCGGCCGAAGTGACCGAGGAGGTCAAGAAGTCCGGGCTGCGCGGCCGTGGAGGGGGTGGCTTCCCCACCGGCATGAAATGGTCGTTCTGCGCTGCCTCGCCGGGTGACAAGAAATACCTGATCTGCAACGCCGACGAAGGCGACCCGGGCGCGTTCATGGACCGCTCCATCCTGGAGGGTGACCCCTTCTGCGTCATCGAGGGGATGATGATCGCCGCCTACGCCATCGGCTGCTACTACGGTTACGTCTACGTCCGTGCCGAATATCCGCTGGCGATCCAGCGTCTCCAGCACGCCATCGATATCTGCTACGAAAAGGGGTACCTCGGGAAGAACATCCAGGGGTGGGGCTTCGATTTCGACATGCGGATCAAGATGGGGGCCGGCGCCTTTGTCTGCGGCGAGGAAACGGCTCTCATGGCTTCCATCGAAGGCGAGCGCGGCATGCCGCGTCCACGTCCGCCGTTCCCGGCGGTGAAGGGGCTCTGGGGGAAACCGACCAATATCAACAACGTCGAGACCTTCGCCAACGTCCGTCATATCATCAACAAAGGGTGGGAGTGGTACGCCTCGCTCGGCACCGACACCACCAAGGGAACCAAGATCTTCGCGGTGACCGGCAAGGTGAAGCACACCGGCCTCGTCGAGGTCCCCGCCGGGATGACCGTGCGCGAGGTTATCTACAACGTCTGCGGCGGGATCGCCAACAACCGGAAGTTCAAGGCGGTTCAGGCGGGGGGTCCTTCTGGCGGCTGCATCCCGGCCGAAGTGCTCGACACCCCGGTCGACTACGACTCCCTCATCAAGGCGGGGGCCATGATGGGTTCCGGCGGCCTGGTCGTCATGGACGAAACCACCTGCATGGTTGACGTGGCCCGGTTCTTCCTCACCTTCACCAGGATGGAATCGTGCGGCAAGTGCGTCCCCTGCCGGATCGGCCTCAAGGCGATGCTCGACATCCTTGAGAGTATTACCCAGGGGCGTGGCAAGCCGGAAGATATCGAGACCCTGCTGGAGATGGGGGCCACCATCAAGAAGGCGTCCCTGTGCGGTCTCGGCCAGACGGCACCGAACCCGATCCTTTCCACCGTGAAGTATTTCCGTCACGAGTACGAGGCGCACATCAACGACAAACGTTGTCCGTCCAATTGCTGCAAGGAGTTGTTGCTGTGGCAGGTGGTGGAGGATAAATGCGTCAAGTGCGGCGCCTGCCTTAAGGCGTGCCCGTCTGATGCCATTGTCTGGGAAAAAGGTCAGATAGCCTACCTGGACAAGGAGAAGTGCACCAAGTGCAAGTCCTGTTACGATGCCTGCCGCTTCATGGCGATCGAGTAACCGCAGCGCCTTAAGTAATTACCCGAGGGAGAACAGAGGTCGAGATGGTAAATCTTACGATTGACGACAAGCAGGTAACGGTAC
This sequence comes from Geobacteraceae bacterium, assembly GCA_035490915.1. Taxonomy (GTDB): domain Bacteria; phylum Desulfobacterota; class Desulfuromonadia; order Geobacterales; family Geobacteraceae; genus JAMPXD01. The sequence continues at coordinate 2,929 of DATJLB010000039.1, read as the reverse complement.
CCAAGAACGCGACCATATTCGACGCCGCCAAGGCGGCCGGCATCAGGATCCCCATACTCTGTCATGACAAGAAGCTCCATCCGTTCGGCGGCTGCCGGATGTGCCTGGTGGAGGTGGAGCAGATGAAGGGGCGCCAGATCCCCGCCTGCACTACCCCGGTCACCGAGGGGATGATCGTCCGGACCATGACCGACGAGATCATCAAGGCGCGCAAGATGGTGCTGGAACTCCTTCTGCTGAAGCACCCGATCGACTGTCCGGTCTGCGACGCCGCGGGTGACTGCGACCTGCAGAACCTCACCTATGAGTACCAGGTGAACGTCAACCGCTTCCAGGACGAGAAGTTCAACCACCAGATCGACTACGAAAACCCTCTGATCGAGCGGGACATGAACCGCTGCATCCACTGCGGCAAGTGCGCCCGGATCTGCGACGAGATCGTCTCCTTCGGTGCCTACACCTTCATCAGCCGCGGGATCGAGGCGAAGATGGGGACCGAATTCGACGGCCCTCTCAACTGCGAGTTTTGCGGCTCCTGCGTGTCGGTCTGCCCGGTCGGTGCGCTCCTCTCGCGCCCCTTCAAGTTCAAGGCCCGCTGGTGGGCGCTCGAGAAGGTCAAGACGGTCTGCTCGTACTGCGGGACCGGCTGCCAGCTGACGCTCGGCGTGAAGGACAACAAGGTCCTCACCACCATCTACGACGAAAACCAGGGGTTCCACAACGGCCAGCTCTGCACGAGGGGGCGCTGGGGGTACCAGTTCGTCAACAGCGAGAAGCGACTCACCACCCCGCTTGTCCGGAAAAACGGCACCCTTGTCGAGGCGACGTGGGACGAGGCGCTCTCTCTCGTCACGGCGCGGCTGGTGGAGGAGAAGGCTGCGGGCGGCAAGACGGTAGCTGGTCTGGTTTCGCCCCGCCTGACGAACGAGGAGCTGTTCCTCTTCAAGAAGCTGTTCAAGGACGGGCTCAGCTCCGACAACGTTGATCATTCCGCCGGCTATGCCCATGCCGCGCTCACCAAGGGTGCGAAGGAAAGCCTCGGCTACGCTGCCTCCTCGGCGGTCATTGCCGATATCCAGAAGACCGACCTGCTCCTGGTGATCAAGAGCGACGCCTACGAGACCCATCCGGTCCTCGGCTTCGAGATAAACCTCGGGGTGAAGCGCCAGGATGTCGACCTGCGGATCGTTTCCGACAAGCGGGGTAAACTCGGCAAGCTTCCCAAGGCGGTCACCTATCTGCACAAGCCGGGCAGTGAGCTCCTCCTTATCAAGGCTCTCGCGCGGGTCATCTGTGACGAAAACCTGCTGGATGCCGGTGCTTCCGCCGTCAGCGGGCTCGACGAGCTGAAGAAGACCCTGGACGGGTGCACCCCCGCGGAGGTGGCTTCCGTGTGCGGCGTGTCCGCCGAGGAGATCGCAGCGCTCGCCCGCGACTACGCCAAGGCGGAGAAGGCGCTGATCATCCTGCCGCTTGGCCTCGGCTATCCTGGCCACGGCGCCGAGCTTGCCCAGGCCCTGATCAACCTGGCGCTCCTGACCGGAAAGAACGGCAAGGAAGGGTGCGGCGTGCTCCTCATGGGTGAGAAGAACAACAGTCAAGGGGCTGCCGACCTCGGGCTCTATCCCACCGCCGGCGGGATGGGTGCCGCTGCCATCATCGACGGCTGCGCCTCCGGCACCATAAAGACGCTCTACATCGCCGGCGAGAACCCGGTAGTCTCCTACCCCGACCGGAAACGGGTCGAGGCGGCGCTGGACAAGGTCGACTTCCTGGTGGTCCAGGACCTGTTCCTGACCGAAACCGCGGCGAAGGCCGACGTGGTGCTTCCGGCCTGCTCGTTTGCCGAGAAGGACGGGACCTTCACCAGCGTGGGCAAGGCCGTCCAGCGGGTAAAACGTGCTATCAAGCCGGTCGGGCTTTCCAAGAGCGATTTCGAGGTGCTGAGCAAGTTGTGCGGCGCGTTCGGCGTGACGGTGCCTACCGACCCGGCGGCGGTTTTCGCCGAGATTGCGGCGACGGTACCTGCCTACGGCGGACTCGACTACGCGGGCCTCGGTGACGCCGGTGCCGTCTGCGCGGTTGCCGGCACCCCACGGTACGTGCCGGTCACCGGGGCGGCGGTTGCGGCCGAGCCAGGGAAGTTTGCCCTGCTGACCGGCAGCGCGCTGAACCACTGCGGCACCCTGTCCCGTTTCGGCGAAGGTCCGATGCTGGTATGCCCGGAAGGATACGTCGAGCTGGGGCGCGACGATGCCAAAAGCCTCGGCGTCAGCGATGGGGACCACCTGACGGTCAAATCAGCCGCCGGGGAAGTCAAGCTCAAGGCTAAAGTCGGTACCCGGATGCCCCAAGGGGTGGTGTTCGCCCCGTACCACTTCGGCGACCAGTCGGTGAATACCCTTTCGACCGGTGCTCCCGTTACCTGGGTCAGCATCGGAAAATAGAAAGGTACTAGCGCTAACTTTACTCAAGAGGGGAAGAGGAGCAAATGGGATACGAAATATTAGGATTGCCGCTGATCTATTACTTCGCCATGGTGGCCAAGGTGCTCGTAGCCTTTGTGTTCGTGCTGCTCACCGTAGCGTATGCGACCTATGCGGAACGAAAGATAATCGGCCACATGCAGGTCAGGCTTGGCCCGATGAGAACCGGCTGGCACGGGCTTTTGCAGCCGATCGCCGATGGCGTCAAGCTCTTCTTCAAGGAAGAGATCATCCCGAGCCAGGCGAGCAAGTTCGCCTTCGTGATTGCGCCGCTGATCGCCCTGATACCGGCCTTCATCTCCTTCGCGGTCATTCCGTTCGGCGACACCATAACCATCGGGGAATACAAGATTCCGCTCCAGATCGCGGGGTTTGCCGACAAGACCGGAACTATCGTCGATATCAACGTCGGGGTGCTGTACATCCTGGCCATGGCGTCGATC
>DATJLB010000038.1:0-5784 GCA_035490915.1 Geobacteraceae bacterium | reverse complement strand
CCGTGTCCGCCGGGGACTGCGACCCGCCGCTTGCGAGGATCGCCTCGTACGCGGGGATGAATTCGGCCCCTTCCCGGAGGTAGGTCCGGTAGAGCGAGAGAACCAACAGCTCGGCGAAGGTGTAGGAATAGCAGTAAAAGCGGGCATGGATGAAGTGGGAGATGTAGCTCCACCCCCACCGGTACGGTTCGATCATCTCAACGGCGTCGCCGTACAGCTTCCCGTTTTCCTCCCACCAGAGGCTGCCGAGGCGCGCCGCCGTGATGAGCCCCGACTGCCGTTCCACGTGCATCCGCTCCTCGAAGCGGGTCAGGACGTTCTGGCGGAAGGTGGTGGCGATGATGTCCTCGATCTTGGCGCAGAGGAGCGCTATCTTCACCTTCGGATCGCTCTCCCGCTCCAGGAGGAGGCGGGTCAGGAGCATCTCGCCGAAGACCGAGGCTGTTTCCGCCAGGGGGAGCGGGGCATGGTAGTTGAGCATGGTCTGCCGTTGGGCGAGCACGTAGTGGAGGCCGTGTCCAAGTTCATGGGCGAGGGTTGAGACGTCGCGCAGGTTGCCCGTGAAGTTGAGGAGGATGTAGGGGGGAAGCGACGGAGTCATCCCCATGCAGTAGGCTCCACCCCCTTTGCCTGGCCGGGGAAGGGCGTCTATCCGTCGCTGCGCGAAGAATGCCTCGATGATCGGCCGGTAGGCAGGGCTGAAGTTGCCGTACGCCTCCGACACCAGATTTTTGGCTTCATCAAGAGTGTAGCGGCGCTCCGATTCCGGCAGCGGCGCATAGATATCGCTGTTTTTCAGCCGCGGAAGGCCGAGGAGGCGAGCCTTGAGACGGAAGTAATCCCGGGCCAGGGGGTAGTTTTCCTCGGAAACCGACATCAGTCGCTCCACGGTTCCAGCCGACAGTTCATTACCGATGTTGGTCGGCTCCATGGGCGCGGCAAACCCCCGCAGCTCCATCTCCTGGCCGTGATCGAGGGCGACGTTGTTGAAGACCGCGGAGTAGACGATGCCGTGCTCCTCGTGGCGCTTCAGGAACGCGGAAAAGGCCCGTTCGCGCAGGTCCGCGTCCGGGTGGTGGAGTAACCCCAGGAGCTCCTCCCCCGTGAATTCCTGTTCCTCACCGTCAACCTCAAGGCGGAAGACGAAGGAGGCGGAGAGCTCGTCGAACAGGCGGGAAAAGGCCTCGACCCCGGTCAACCCCTTCTGCTTCAGGAGCTGTTCCTCCCGTTCCGGCAACGTATGGTGGCGGAACTTCCGGGCCATCGCCAGGTAGTGCCGGTAGGTGGCGAGCTGGTCAGCACTGGCCAGGCGGGCATACTCTTCATCGGGGAGCGCCATGATCTCCAGATCGAAGAAGAGGAGCTCCCTCGCCATCAGGTTGCCGAACTCCGCAGCGCGCTGGGAAAGGGTCTTGTGCAGGTCGTTGCCGCTGTCTGCCGAGAAGAGGAGCTGGGCGTAGAGCTGGGGCCTGACGATCATTTCATCGAGCGTCTCGTACTCTCTGAGCGCTTCCTTCAGCCCGTCCGCGTCGAGGACAGCGATCTTCCCGAGGTATTTCTCACGGAACGCCCGGGCGCGGGCGGTTCCTTCGACGATGTCGCGTTCCAGCTCCGGCGCGTCGGGGGCGGGATAGAGGGACGTGGTGTCCCATTGCACGTGTACCTCATCGTTATTCATCGGGTTCCTCCTGAGGCAAAAAGGGGAGCAAAGATAGCTCCCCGTGATGTGATGCAGCCGATCAAGCTATCAATACCATGATAATTGACGGCATTAGGGGGTCGAAGATAACTGCTTTGAGAACGTCTGTCAAGGCTGGATTGAGAGGCTATCGTGCTATGTTCATGTTGACACCCTGCGGTAGCAGGGGAACTATTCCGGGACCATCTTCCTGAAGAGAATCTCTCGAAACGCCCTGTCATGCTCATGCAGGAACGATTCCTCGAATCCCTTCCCACTGCTTTCCTTGAAAACTCCCTTGACGAAACGCAGAGTATCCGGGGGCGCCTCCAGGATGCATTCAGCGAGCTGGATTGCCCGTTCACGTAGAAGACTCACTTCATTCACCGAACTGACAAGGCCTATGCGATGTGCCTCCTGGGCATCGATACGCCGCCCGGTCAGGCAGAGGTCCCTGGCGAGCCCGTCTCCGATGATCCAGCGAAGCGGGGTGAAAAGTGGAGGTGCACCGAACTTGACTTCAGGGTGGCTGAAAAATGCGGTGTCAGCACACATGCGAATGTCACAGAGGGTTGCCAGGTCGAACCCACCCCCCGCGGCAGCTCCATTGACGGCTGCGATGACCGGTTTTGGAAAGTTCCAGAGGGTGCGATGGTAGGTGTGGGATGATTCGAGTATCGGGTAAAAAAGATCCGGTTCCCGGAACTCTTCGAGATCGAAGCCGGCGCAAAAGGCTTGTCCTTCACCGGTGATGATCACCGCACCGACCCCGTCGTCACTCTGCCATCGATGAAGACAGGCGGATATCTCCTGCCGCATTCGGATGGAGAGGGCGTTGCGCTTCTCCGGCCGGTTCAGGATGATCACTCCGATACCGTCTTCCCGTACCGTTGTTCGAACGGTTTTGACGTCCACGCCTCCCCCTGGGCTTCCGTCCCATCTGTCATAGCCTTGGCTGCGCCGGCATCCTAGTCATCCGTTATGTCGCAGAGCGGACAACGGCGTTCGCCGCTTTCGGGGTCTACCTCGAACGCTGTGCCGCACATCTCGCAGAACACGGCACGATCTTTTGCCTGCCTTACTATCTGGCGCACCTTGGCGGTCCTGTACACAGTTTCCATGCGACATCCTCCTCTCCTGTCGGTGCCAGATGCACCATGGGGATATTTTCCCACTTTTGCGCGGATGTGCAAGGTGCGAATCTGGACGGAGGAACATCGAGCTTACAGCGTCTTGCAACGGATAAGGAGGGGGTAGGGGTCCTGCGGAGCGATGGTTCCGTTGCCAAGCTTCAGGCAGGAAATATGGAGGTGGGTCGGCGACCGTTTCCTGAAGGCGTTCAAGCCGGTCCTTCCCACCAGTGCGATCTGATCGCCCGGACTGACGATAGCGCCGAGGCTGGCGGTGATCTGTCGGTTGTGGGCGTAGTAAACAAGGGTGTTCGAGGCGGGATCGTATATCCAGAGGTATTTTCCCCCCCTGAGAGAGCTTCCCGGTTCCCACGAGGTTTCCAGCGCAACAACTACGCCGCCGGTCAGGGAAAGGACCGGGACAAAGTCGCCGGTTCGAGTGTCCCGTTCGTCCCTGTTCCGGTCGCGGATGAAGATATCGAGGGCGGGATGTGCCTTGTGGCGGTTGCCGTCGAAGAAGTCATACCCCCTTGGTTCGTAACCATGATTCTTTCCAGTTGCGATCGCCCGGACCGTGTATCCCTTGAGGGGGAAGACCCAGGTACTTTGTGAGTAATCCTTGCCGCCGTTCCGGTAATAATATTCTTTGAGGAGGGGAATGAGGGTGAAGATCTTCTCATTGGCGATCGGCCGATCGATCTTTCCGTCTCGCACCAGGGTGATGAGCTGGTTGAACGCTCCACATGGCGCACAGCCGTCGACGGAGCTTTTTTCACGAGGGGCCGCATCCCGGTTTGCAGTCACACCCGCCGTGCATGGAGCGCTTGCGAAAAGCAGGATCCCGAGAAGAACGATCTGCCTTTTTAAGCCGGTTATTCTCATACCTGAGCCTCACATAATCGTGACACTATACATGGTTCCGTCAAGCTCTGCAAGGAGTGCGCATCTATCTTTTTCCCGTTCCCCGTCAAGGGATCAGGTGAAATAGCAATATATAGTGCGCAATATGACCTTATCGTTGAGATCAATTGATGAGGCTCATTTTGTAACATGCCGGATTTACGGGTAACTCGCCGACTGGCGGGTACGGTATCGTAATTGCATTGAGATGAGTAACTGTTTACATTCTGGGCGGGTGTCGCACGAGACGGGCAATCATCAGGGGGTACTGACACTATGACAGACAAAAAGCGGGTATTGATCATAGGTCCACTTTCCTCGTTTCGAGAAGCGTTGAAAGATTTGGTTGATCAGACATCCGGGTACCGGTTCGTGGCCGAAGCCGAGAGCGGCCGTGAAGGGATGGCGCTGGCGCGGGAGCTAGGGCCGGATCTTGTCATCATGGACTACTCACTGCCCGATATGAGCGGGATGGAAGTGATGCGTGAATTGAAGCGACTTAACCCCCCGGCGAAGGTTCTCGTGCTCGGAGCCGCTAAATATAACCATGTTGCGAACGCTTTACGCGCCGGTGCCAAGGGATTTGCGGTCAAGGAGACCATCAGCGGCTCACTCACGGAGGCTATGGATACACTCGACAAGGGTAATTATTTTCTGGACGACACCGCATACGAGGAAGTTCTCTTCTCGATACTTACAGGCTCGGCCTGAAAGGAGCTTGATCGGTGGATGGTTCCAGAAAGGCCCGCGATTGCGGGCCTTTTTCCATGGAATCGACCCCGTGTCCGAACACCAGTCGCAAATGTCTGGAGAATGTGGTATTTTTGTTAGTATAACCGCTGCCTCAGTTCGACTGATGACGCAACGTCCAGTTAGTGTAGGAAGGAATGAGAGATCTCCTCGTCAAATGGGTGGTTAACAGTACGGCGCTTCTTGTCGTTATCCACGTTGTTTCCGGGGTCACGGTCGACAACTGGCCAACCGTGTTTGTAGCGGCCCTGGTGCTCGGGCTTCTCAATGCTTTTCTCCGGCCCATCCTCATCGTGCTGACCCTGCCGGTGTCGATCCTTACCCTCGGCTTGTTTACCCTCTTTATCAACGCCTTTCTCTTTTCCCTTGCAGCACATCTTGTACGGGGGTTTCATGTTGCCGGGTTCTGGCAGGCCTTCGTCGCAGCTCTTGTCTTCAGCAGCGTCAGTTTCCTGCTGAGCATTGTGGTGAGCTCCGATGGCGCGAGATGATCCCCGTGGCTTACGGAATCGGAGGTGTTCCATGCGTTTGCTCGTTCTGCTGGTGTTTGCGATGCTGTGCATGGCAGGCTGTAGTACGGTTATCAGCAATCAGTCGCTTGCCCTTGTTGACCGGAGAATAACCTTTGCCGAGCTCAGGAAAAATCCTGACGTGTACGCAGGAAAACATCTCCTCCTTGGAGGTGGGATCGCCGGGGTCAGGAACACGAGTGCGGGTGGAGAACTTGAAGTTGTCCAGTTCGCAACCGATGAAAGTGGGGAAATAACCTCCATGGCCGCTTCCGGGGGTCGGTTCCTGGTTAGCAGCCCGGGTTTTCTCGACCCTGCCCTCTACAGGATCGGCCTCTTGGTCACCGTAGTAGGGAAAGTGCAGGGAAGCAAGACCATGTGGCTCGCCGGAGTCGAGTATACCTATCCTGTCCTCACCATCCAAGAACTGCACCTCTGGCAGCCGGAGGAAATGTCACCACCGCCGTCGTTCCATTTCGGTCTCGGAGTCGGGACGGTCATTCATTGAGCAACTGTGCGAAAGGATATCCGCGTGACGTATACTCGCGGCTGCCAGCCGGAATTGACATTGGTTTTTTCCAATAGGTGTGGTATAGGTTGCCGAGCGGCGCATTCGTGGGCGGAGGAAGAGTTTGCCCGGCATCAAACAGGGGAGGCTGATATGAGCAGGTTGTTCGTTTTATTTGTGTCTGTTCTGCTTGCGGCGGGAGCCATGGCGGGCTGCAGCAAAAATGACAACGCGAAGGTCCAGAGCGTGCGGGGATTGCAGACCAACAGCGGAGCGTACCAGGGGACCGTGACAATCGGTGGAGTGGTG
>DATJLB010000037.1:0-4932 GCA_035490915.1 Geobacteraceae bacterium | reverse complement strand
GAGATGCACCAGTCGCGGATGTTCTCCATCCAGTCGTAGTAGGTATTCTCCCACTGAGAGGGGACGATCCGCGTCCGTCCTTCCCGAACCGCCGCCAGTGCGGGTTCTGCCAGAGGGCCGACCTTGACGTACCACTGCATGGAGAGGTAGGGCTCCACGACCGTCTTGCAGCGGTAGCACCCGCCCACTGCGAGGCCGTGGTCCTCGATCCGCTCCAGGAGCCCCTCGGCTTCCAGGTCCGCCACGATCTTCTTCCGCGCGGCGAAGCGGTCCATCCCCTCGTACTGACGGCCGGCGGCGTTGATCACCCCCGATTCGTCGAAGACGTTGATCCGGTCGAGCCCGTGCCTCTTCCCCACCTCGAAGTCGTTGAAGTCGTGGGCGGGGGTGATCTTCACCACGCCGGTCCCGAACGCCATGTCGACGTAGTCGTCTGCGACGATCGGGATCTCGCGGTTCATCAGCGGCAGCAGGACCTTCTTTCCCACCAGTTCCCGGTAGCGGTCGTCCGCCGGGTTCACCGCCACCGCCGTATCCCCCAGCATCGTCTCCGGGCGGGTGGTGGCGACCACGAGGAAACGGTCGGAGCCGACCACCGGATAGCGGAGGTGCCAGAGGCTTCCCTTCTGATCCTCGTGCTCCACCTCGATGTCGGACAGGGCGGTATGACAGCGGGGGCACCAGTTGATCAGCCGGTTGTCGCGGTAGATCAGCCCTTCCTCGTAGAGGCGGACGAACACCTCGCGCACCGCGCGGGAAAGTCCCTCGTCCATGGTGAAGCGTTCCCGTTCCCAGTCACAGGAGGCGCCAAGCCGCTTCAGCTGTCCGATGATCTGCCCCCCCGACTCCCCCTTCCAGCGCCAGACCCGCTCGATGAAAGCATCGCGGCCGAGCTCGAAACGGTCCTTCCCCTCCGCGGCAAGCTGGCGCTCCACTACGTTCTGGGTGGCGATCCCGGCGTGGTCGGTCCCGGGCATCCAGAGGACGTTTGAGCCGCTCATCCGTTTCCAGCGGCAGAGGATGTCCTGCAGGGTATTGTTCAGCGCGTGTCCCATATGGAGCACGCCGGTAATGTTCGGTGGGGGGATGACTATGCTGTAGGAAGGCTTGTCGGACGGAACGGCGCCGCGGAAATATCCCTTCTTTTCCCACACGCCATACCATTTGTCCTCAACGCTCTTCGGCTCGTAGACCTTGGCGAGTTCCTGTTCGGCCATTGCTAACCTCTTCGTCGTTAAAAATGAAATGGGGACCTAAATCCCCATTTCTTGCAGACACTGATTTTCCCGGCGCCGAATCCTCGTCGCCGCAGTTACAGCCCCGCCTTTATCTTGCGGATCTCCTCCTGGATGATCCGCTCCGCCAGGTCCGGCACAACCTCCCAGGCGATCTTTTCGATGATGTCGCGGGAAACACGGGAGATCATGGCGGCTAGCTGTTCTTCGCTCAGCTCTGAAGCACCGCCGGCAGCAGTCGGCGTGACGACGGCGGCAGGAGCGGCCTCGGCAACCGGCACGTACTCCTCCTCCGGGGCAAACTGGAGATCCAACTCCTGGGCGGCGGAGGGTGACGCCATGACGGGGGGGGGCACTGCAACGGCAGGCTCCGTCTGTTCCACAAAAAACTCCTCGGCCTCGCTCGGGGGAATGACGTCGACCGGCGACGGCTCTTCCGCAAAGATATCGAACTCTCCGGAGGGGGCTTCAACCAATGCCGTACCGGCTTCCTCCGCAAAAATATCGACCGTCTGCTCCGGGACCGCCTCAAATTCCTGCGCTGCGGACGTCTCGACCGCAAAGTCGAACTGATCCGCGACAACCTCCTCGCCTCCCCCGGCGACGGTCTCTTCCTCGAAGACAAAGGCATCCTCGGCGACTGTATCCCACGTCGGGGCGGCTGCCGCCGGTTGCGGCGCCTGGGGAGACTCTTCCGCGAAGGAAAACGGCTCCTCGACCGGTTCGGCAGCAAAGGAGGCTTCTTCTTCGAGTGCGACCGCACCGAACTCGCCGGCATCGCCTCCTGCCACCTCTTCCAGCTCGAAGGCGCCCCAGAGATCGTCATCTGCGGTCCCTTCCACCATTTCAACCGCGAACTGCGCCTCCTCTGCCGGTGCAACATTTACGGCCGCAGCCGCCGGCGCGGATGGCGGAGCAACGGGAGCCGGTTGAGGAGAAGGGGGGGGGACGGGCTTTTCAACAACGGGAGGGACGACCTGGGAGGGACGGGTAACAGCCGCTTCAGGGGAGATAATCTTCCGCCGCGTGCCGAGATCGGCCAGGGTCGTTACCTTGTCGATCAGGTTCTGTGACTCGAAGGGCTTGGAGATAAAATCGTCCGCACCGCTCTGGCGAACCTTCTCCTCGTCGAACGGCTCGAAGGCACCTGTCAGCAGGAGTATGGGAACACCTTGCAGGGCGGGATCGCGTCGCACCTCTTCGCACACCTCGTACCCGGTCTTGCCGGGCATCACGGCATCGACCAGAAGGACGTCGGGCTTCGAATCCCTCGCCTTTGCCAAGGCGGCATCGCCATTGTCGACAATGACAAGTTCGTAGTCTTCGCCGGCGAAGATGATCCCCACCACCTTCTGAATAGTGATACTGTCATCGGCAAGGAGTAGTTTAGTGCCCATCTAGCCCTCCTTCGGAGGAAGTCGCAAAAAGCCCTGGAAGCCGGGAAAACGGCGAACAGGTGCACAAAAGCTAGCATAACGACCGGGTAGTGTCAAGTTTTTTGCCTGATTTTACAAGGGCCTCAGGTGCTCACGGTGGAGAGGAAGCCCGTTCTCCGTTACCGACTACACCGAACAACTCCGCCGCCAGCGACGACAGGTCGCTCCGGAACAGATTGAATTCCCTGGTTTTCTTGTAATCCAGCCGGGCGGTGAGGAGCACCACGAACGTATCGCGCGCGGGGTCGATCCAGACCGAGGAACCGGAATAGCCGGTATGGCCGAAGGACATTTCGGAAAAGCCACTCCCCTTCGGTGACGAGAACGGCGAATCGATGTCCCAGCCGAGCCCGCGAACCACCCGGCCGCCACGGGAAAAATAGGGGGCCGTCATCTGGCGCACGGCCCGCTCGGACAGGATGCGCGTCCCTTCGAACGAGCCTTCGCCCAGGAGCATCCGGCAAAACCTGGAAAGGTCCCGGGCCGTACTGAAGAGCCCCGCATGCCCCGACACCCCGCCAAGCAGACGGCACTCGGAATCCTGGGGGACTCCGAGGAAAAAAGATTTCCCCTCCCCGAGGGTTGCGGAACAGCGTATAGCCCTTTCCTGGTCCGGGTTGAATCCGGTGTCCGTCATCCCGAGCGGAGCATAGAAACTTGCAGCCGTGTAGGTATCGAGGCCGACTCCACTCACCCTGCGCACCAGCTCGGCGAGCAGGATGAAGTTGATGTCGGCGTACCTGAAGCGGCTCCAGACCTCCCCCCTTACCTTTTGAGCCGCAGCGCCGTTAATGGCGCTCTGAAGGGGGTTTCCGGCCGCAAGGGGGAAATCGTCGAGGCCGGAGGTATGGGTCAGGAGGTTCGCCACCAGGAGGTCGTCCTTCCCCTTGCCGACAAACTCCGGAAACCATTTGACGATCGGGTCGATCAGGGAAAGCCTCCCCTCATCCGCAAGTTTCAGGATGGCCGGGGTAGTGGCGATCACCTTGGTAAGAGACGCGAGGTCGAAGATGGTATCCACCGTCATCGGCCGCGCGTCCGGCTCGGTGGACATTCTGCCGTAGGGGCGCTCGAACAGGACCCCCTCCCGGTCTCCGATCAGGACCACTCCCCCCGCTATCAACCCACGGGAGATCGTCCCCTCCATCAGATGGTCGATCTTTGACGTCCGCTCCACCGCGGCCGGCAGCGGGAGGGTATCGGCGAAGACCGGACAGGACAGCAGGAGGAGCACCACCAGGATTCCGTTTCTCAGGAAATGCTGCACTACGACATACCTCTTTACATCCAAGAGCGCGGGTCGATCCTCGCGCAGAGCCGCCGGGACGCGAGAGAACGCCAGGAAACCAGGCGTCTTCTCTCCCAGGGGTGAAGGGATGTGGTACGAGGGCTTGGTTTTCTCTGCGGCCCCCCGCAGCTCGGCGCGGGGCTCTATTTCAGCCCATGAAAAAGGGGGAAAACTCCCCCATTTCTCAGTTCATCTTGAATTGCACCGACTTGAGGAGGTTCCCCCCACTGTCGAGGACATCCACCCGCCAGTCGCCGGTCAACCCCTTGTCGACCGCCTTCTTGCTGTAGGTCCGCCACCGTTCACCCTTGACGGGCAACACGTACTCGCCGGCCTTTTCACCATCCCGGTACCAGACATGCTTGATGGTCGTCTCCTCGCCGCTTTCGGAGGTGAGGCGGGTAAAGCAGTAAAGGGCCTTGACGGAAGAGGAGGAGATTCGGTGCACCGAGTCTATCGGCTTTCCCCGGACGATTTTGGTCGTTACGGCCATCTCGATGATCTTCAGGGAAGGAGCAGATGTCCCTGCCAACGCACCGCCCGGAAAGATAAGTGCCATCAGCAGGGAAAATACAGTGAAAAGTCTCATGGTTCCCTCGCAAAAAGAGGTCACGGTAAAGATTGAGATCCGTACTCCTTTACCTGTGCGCACAGCAGCGAACGCATACCTTTACTGACTCGTCAGGTGCGGTAATCGGCATTTATTTTCACGTAATCATACGACAGATCGGAGGTGTACACCGTCGCCCGGCCGCTTCCGAGCCGTAGATCGACTTTCACGGCGAACTCCTTGCTGCGAAGGACTGCGGTGCCACGCTCTTCGGCGTCGCCGCCGACGAAGACGCCGTCCTGCACCATCACCACGTCGTCAAAGGAGAGAGCGAGTCTCTCCTGGTCCACATTGGCTCCGGAGTAACCGACCGCCGCCAGAATCCGTCCCCAGTTGGCGTCCTGGCCGAAGAAGGCGGTCTTG
>DATJLB010000036.1:0-4410 GCA_035490915.1 Geobacteraceae bacterium | reverse complement strand
GTTTGCGCACTCCATCAGGTCCTTGGCGTAGCCGTCGGAGTGCATGTCGATCTCGATACTGGTGGTGCTGTTGCAAACGGGGCACTTCATCTCTTCCGCTCCTTTTGGGGAATAGCAGTGAATGTTCAGTTTTTTCCTGGCAGGATCCCTTTTGCCTGGTACTCGTGAATGTTCATTGCTTCTCCTGATACAGTATGCTAATGGCTGCCGTTTAGGCACGGGAGCCTTGAACTCATACGGAAGGTGCTTTCTCTACGCTGAGCAAACAGAAGGGACTTTCCTCGACAGAGAAAAGCCCCTGAGGCCCTACCCGTGAGATGAGGTGAGGCTCTTGTGGCGTTACTCAGATTTGTTCAATTATGGATTTGAGCGCCAGGGGGGAACGAAGTCCCCCCTGGCCATGTTAGCCGCGACCGTGCTTTATGCGGCGCGGCGCTTGGCGATCCGCTTGATGTTCAGCAGGTTCTTGTAGCCGACGTTGTCGGTGGTGATGTTGCCACCCATGGCGCCGCAGCCGAGGGTGAGGGACGGTACCAGCTCGTTGTACAGGGCACCGATGGTGCCGTGAACGGACGGGTGGTTCCAGACGACCCGGTTGGCCGGGACTTTGAGGGCGAATTCCTTCGCCACCAGTTCGTTTTCCGTGAAGACCACGGCGGAGTGGCCGGCGCCGCCGAACTCCAGCTGGCAGACCGCCGCGGCTATGGCCTTGTCCTTGCTCTCCGCGATGTACCAGCCTAGCACGGGGGAAAGTTTCTCGTGGCTCATCCAGTCCTCTTCGCCGGTGGTGGTGAGCGGCACCATCAGCATCTTCACCTCGGCGGGGACGGAGAAGCCGGCCAGCTCCGCGATGAACTGCGGCTTCTTGCCGACGATGGCCATGGACGGCACGCCGCGCTCCTTGTCGAACATGACCGCTTCCAGCTTCGCCTTTTCGTCTTCGTTGCAGAGGTACGCTCCGTGCGTCTCGAACAGCTTGAGCGCCTTCTCGGCAACGGCCTTGTCGTCGAAGATCACCGACTGGTCCGAGGAGCAGATGGTGCCGTTGTCGAAGGTCTTGGAAGCGATCACGTCCGGGATGGCGATTTCCAGGCAGGCGCTCTTCTCGACGAAGACCGGGACGTTGCCGGGTCCGACGCCGAGGGCGGGGTGGCCGGAGCTGTAGGCGGCCTTCACCATGGCGCCGCCGCCGGTGGCGATGACCAGCGCCACGTCCGGATGCTTCATGAGGGCGTCGGTCGCCTCGATGGAGGGCTCGGTGATCCACTGGATGCAGTCGGCCGGCGCGCCGGCGGCCACGGCGGCTTCCACCATGATCTTCGCCGCCTCTTCGCTGCACTTCTGCGCCCGGGGGTGGAACGCAAAGACGATCACGTTCCGTCCCTTGAGGGCGATGAGCGACTTGAACATCGTGGTGGAGGTCGGGTTGGTGGTCGGCGTCACCGCGGCCACGATACCGAACGGCTCGGCGATGGAGATGATGCTGTCGTCTTCCTCGATAATCCCGACCGATGGTTTCCCCTTCATGTAATCGTACACCACCTGGGTGCCGAAGTGGTTCTTGATCACCTTGTCTTCCACGTTGCCGATGCCGGTTTCCTCGACGGCCATTTCCGCCAGTTTCCGCTCGTTGGCGACCCCGGCTCTCGTCATTGCCGCGACGATACGGTCAACCTCCAGTTGGCCGAACCCGCTGAAAGCCTCAGCCGCCTTTTGTGCCCTTGCGATCATCTCATCAACCTGCGGTACCACGTATGCCATGATCTTCTCCCTTCTGTTCTGTTTGTAGTGAGACAGATGTCTTGGGAGCTTCGAATAGCAGGGCACATGCCAACAGTAAAACCTTGTTATTATTTAAACGGGGAGAATCCCCGGGCAGTGGCGAGTTTATAGTGGTATTACGGCGTGTTATGTGCTTTGTCAGAAATTTGGCCTTCTGATTTCGAATAAATATCAGTCATTAATCGAACGTATGTTTTGCAACAACTTGTTACAGATGCTTCGGCATCCATGTAACATTCTGTAACAGTGTTACACCTTGGAATTATTTTCTCACTCATCACTTATATGTGACACGGTTATTGCAATATGAAATCAACGTTTACTATCCCATGACAAAGGCGGACGCCATGCAGAGTTCTTCCCTCGTCAGCAGGATCAGGCTCACCCGGGCACGTTCCGATTTCTTCAGCCGCGGTACGGTCCCCGTGGGGGTGGTGCCCGATGCCATCCTCCGTTCCTGGCAGCGTTCGCTCCAGAGCGGCGTCGATGCCGAGGGGGGACAATGCCACCAGCCGATCCTGTCCCGGCACGAAATGGCATGGCGGACCGCCCAGAACCGGGCCTTCATCGACCAGTCGCGGCCGGTGATGGAAAACCTGTACGAGCAGATCCAGAGCACGGCCAGCATGGTCATTCTCGCCGATGCCGCGGGTGTTATCCTGCACTCCCTGGGGGATGCGGATTTCGTCGACCGCGCCCGCAAGGTTTCCCTCCTCCCCGGCGGGGTCTGGACCGAGAACGTCCGCGGCACGAATGCCATCGGCACCGCCCTGGCGGAACAGGCACCCGTGGTTGTCCACAGTGTGGAACATTTCGCCTCCGCCAACCACTTTCTCACCTGCTCGGCGTCCCCTATTTTCGATCCCTATGGTTCCCTTCTCGGCGCTCTCGACGTATCCGGGGATTCACGCGCCCAGCAGCAACACACCATGGCCCTGGTCAGGATTTCCGCCCAGCAGATCGAAAACCAGATGTTCTCGACCGGGTTCGAGGCCGACATCACCCTCTATTTTCACAGTCGGCCTGAATTCATCGGCACCCTCTACGAAGCGATCGCCGTTTTCGACAGGGACGGACGGTTCATTGCTGCCAACCGGAGCGCACTGCTGCATCTGGGCGTGGACCGCTACCAATCCGCATCGCTCACCTTTGCCCACCTCTTCGACCTTTCACTTGAAAGGGCGATATCCTTTTCAGGTCAGGCATCCCAGCGCCTAATGCAGTTGCGCACCTGCAACGGGACGATGGTGTTCGGGCGAATCAAGGGCAACGCCTCTCCGGGCAGAACGGTGGTCATGAAATCGCCGGTGGCAAATCCTTCCTCCGGGGCAAGTTCGGGCAACTGCAGCTTGAGCCTGGAGTCCCTGGAGTCGGGGGACCCTGCGATGCAACGCGCCATCGACAAGGCCCGGAGGGTACTGGGGCACGATATTCCCTTGATGATCGAGGGGGAATCGGGGACGGGCAAGGAACTGTTTGCCCGTGCGGTTCACAACGGAGGGCCGCGCCGTAACGGGCCATTCGTGGCGCTCAACTGCGCTGCCATCCCGGAAAGTCTTATCGAGGCTGAGCTGTTCGGTTATCAGGAGGGTGCTTTTACCGGTGCTCGGCGGAAGGGTGCCAGCGGCAAGATTCGCCAGGCCGACGGTGGCACCCTGTTCCTGGACGAGATCGGCGATATGCCCCTGGCGCTCCAGGCGCGCCTTCTCCGCGTGCTCCAGGAGCGGTCGGTTACCCCGCTGGGGGGGAGCGAAACGTACCCGGTGGACATCGCGGTGGTGTGTGCGACCAACCGGAAACTGCGGGAGGAAATCGTCGCCGGTCGCTTCCGCGAAGACCTCTACTACCGTCTCAACGGGCTTCCCATCTCCCTTCCCCGCTTGCGCGACCGCGAAGACCGTCTTTCTCTCGCCCATGCCATCGCGGCGGAACTCTCCGGCCCGGGCCGGCCGGTGCGAATTGGCGCCGACGTTCTCCGGATTTTCGAGAGCCACCACTGGCCGGGGAACGTGCGGCAGCTGCATGGCGTCTTGAGGACTGCCGTGGCGCTTCTCGGGGGCGATGACGAAATCACCGTCGATCACCTTCCCGAGGACTTCATGGAGCAATACCGCGAGAGAGCTTCGTGGACGGGGAGGGGAGAAACGGACGCTGTGTCCGTGGCCGACCAGACAAACCTTGACCGCCTGGAATCCATTGCTATCCGGCATGCCATCAGGGAATGCAGGGGGAATCTGTCGGCTGCGGCTCGCGCCCTGGGGGTGAGCAGGACTACCTTGTACCGCAAGACGAAAGGGATGGCCTTTGCCGGGCAGGTGGGGGAAAGCTGGCAGGGATGAACCTGTAGAGCCGGTTCGTGCGAAACATCGGGGACGATGTGGTGTGGGAATTCGCGTCGGTGGGGTGGAAATCCGCAGGGATGCGGAATCCTGACAAAGCGTCGGAGCAGGCACGAACTCCGCGATCAGTCACGGAATCCCACGGCATTGGAGCCGCAGCGGGCAGGTTTCCTTTTGCAAAACCGCCTCGTTAACGTTGGCATCGGGGTTGC
Source organism: Geobacteraceae bacterium (assembly GCA_035490915.1). Classification (GTDB taxonomy): domain Bacteria; phylum Desulfobacterota; class Desulfuromonadia; order Geobacterales; family Geobacteraceae; genus JAMPXD01. The sequence continues at coordinate 77 of DATJLB010000036.1, read as the reverse complement.
AAAAGTGAAGACAGCAGCAAAAATGCCCCATCTGCGTACCGACAGACGTGTCGGCCGTCGCGGGTGATGCGTGGCCT
>DATJLB010000035.1:0-2996 GCA_035490915.1 Geobacteraceae bacterium | reverse complement strand
GCAGCAATCCATCCTCAATCAGGACCTCCAGCACCGCCTGTGCCGCAGCCAGGGCTACCGGGTTACCACCGTAGGTACTACCGAGACCCCCGACGTGAGAGGTATTCATGATCTCCGTGCGGCCGGTCACCGCGCTCAGGGGCATGCCGCCGGCCAGGCTCTTGGCGGTGGTAATCAAATCCGGCGCCACCCCCCAATGGTCTATGGCAAAGATCTTGCCGGTACGTCCCATGCCCGACTGGACTTCGTCGATGATCATCAGGATTCCGTGCTTGTCGCAGATCTCCCGCAGGCGCGAAAAATACTCCGGCGGCGGAGTGACGAAGCCCCCCTCGCCCTGGACCGGCTCGGCGATCACCGCGGCGGTCTTTTCCGCGGCTACATGGGTTATAAAGAAATCCTCCAGGTGCTCCGCACAGGCCATGCGGCAGTCTTCCTGCTTGAGGCCAAGAGGGCAGCGGTAACAGTACGCATACGGCATGCGGTACGTTTCCGAGGCAAAAGGACCGAAACCCAGCTTGTACGGCTTTACCTTGCTGGTCAGGGTCATTCCCAGATTGGTACGCCCATGGAAGGAATTCTCAAACGCGATGATTGCCGGTCTGCCGGTGGCATGGCGGGCGATCTTGACGGCATTTTCCACCGCCTCGGCACCTGAGTTGACGAACATGGTCATTTTGGAAAAGCCGCCCGGGGCCAGCTCGTTGAGCCGGGCGGCCAGATCCACGTACGCGGCGTAAGGGACCACGTGAAAGCAGGTGTGGATGAATTTTTCCGCCTGTTCCTTGATGGCAGCGACGACCTTGGGATGGCAGTGTCCCACATTGGTGACGCCGATACCGCCGGCGAAGTCGATGAGTTCGCGGCCATTCATATCGATGATGACGGCACCACGGGCCTCCTTGGCGAACGAAGTCGTCAGGACGGCAAGACCGGGGGGAACATGCATGGTGAGTTGCCGGGCCAGCTCTTCATTGGTTCTCATGGTTTACTCCTTCTGGAAATGTAGTGAGGCGACATAACCGTAAGCTCTCTCTGCTTCTGAGCCCCGGCTTTGCGATAACCATACCAAGGGCACACCCGATCGACACGGCATCTGCCGGACATGCGCAAACGGCGGGCGGAAAGAGATGCAGCAGCTCGTCATTGCTGCCTGCGCGAACGTCGCACAAGGCCTTCTTGATTTTGTATTGCATTATTTGATGCATTTATGCATTAATGAAGCAGCGGTGGAATTACTTTTGCAAGTGGTAAATACTGTCGGTCGGAGTGCGGGGATTTATGAAAACCAAGGATAAGGGCCAAAGCGTGAGTCCACACCAGGATGCATTCAATACTGCACAATTCAACGCCATGGGGGATGGAATAGTTTCGGTCGATACCGAAGGAATCGTCGTTTTGTCCGACAGAATCAGCAGAGAGAGCCTCGACCTTTACCCGGGCGGGTCTTTGTCGGAACAATTCCCCCTTCTCTGGACAAGAATTACGGAAACACTCCGTGACCGGAGGCCACGTTTCGAGCTATCGGTTCAAAAGAATGAATCGAGTTTTCTGGTCACAGTGAGCCCTATTCTGGTGGCTGACAAAGTCGCCGGGGCGGTCTGCATCTTCGTGGAAAACACCGACCTGGAAATAATGACCCGCCAGCTCCGTTCCTATCGGGAATTGTCAAAAGAGCTTGTCGCCATCATCGATTCATCATCGGAAGGTCTGTGGGTCTGTGATGGGGACGGGGTCGTTCTCCGCATTAATCCGGCTTCCGAGCGCCTTAACACTATAAAGGCGGAGGATGTCGTTGGCCGGAATATGCGGGAACTGGTCGAGCAAGGAACCATTGACCGGTCCGCAGTGCTGGAGGTGCTCAACTGCAGGTCACTTGTTCATGTTCTGCAAAGCAGCTTCGGCCGCAAGCTTATCACTACCGGAGCGCCGGTTTTTGACGACGAAGGCCGGATAATCCGCGTGGTGGTAACCGAACGGGATATTACCGAGATAGACAAGCTTCAGCGTGAGTTGGAAGACCAGGAGGCGATTAAAGGACAGTTCCTGCATCATATGCTGGAGCAGCAGCAGGTGGCGCTTGCTTCGCATACGGTCATAGCCAAGAGCGCATCCATGGTCAAGGCGCTGCGTCAGGCGATCAAAGTCAGCGCCGCCGATTCTTCAGTGTTGATCTTGGGCGAATCAGGCGTGGGGAAGGGACTGATTGCAGACCTGATTCACAAGAATTCTTCACGCTCAGGAAAGCCGATAATCAAGATCAATTGCGGGGCAATTCCCGAATCCCTGATAGAATCCGAACTGTTCGGCCACGAAAAAGGCGCTTTTACCGGTGCGCAGGTGGCCAAGCCCGGCTACCTGGAAATGGCCGATGGGGGGATACTGTTCCTCGATGAAATTGCCGAACTGCCGCTCTCCTCTCAGGTGAAGCTGTTGCGCTTTCTTGAGGACGGCCGGGTGACGCGGTTAGGTGGGACCGTCGCCCGGACGGTCGATGTCAGAATCATAGCCGCTACGCATCGAAACCTGGAAAAAATGGTGGCGGAGAAGACTTTTCGCCTCGACCTCTATTATCGTCTCAATGTTGTTCCGCTCTATATTCCTTCCTTGAAGGAACGTAAGGACTGTCTGTTGCCGTTGATTCGTCATTACATCGATTTCTTCGGATCCAAACACAACACCCGGAAACGTCTGACCAGGGTTGCGACAGATGCGCTGATGGACTACGATTATCCGGGCAATGTCCGCGAACTCATGAATGTGTGCGAACGACTGGTGGTGATGTCCGATACTGAAGTGATCGATCTCCAGGATTTGCCACACCAGTTGGCCAGTCACTCCGATGAGGCATCCCTGACGACAACAGGATGGCCGCAGGAGATGACCTTGGAGCAGATACTGGAGAGCGTTGAGAGAACGGTCCTGGCTGATGCCGTGAAGGAGCATGGGAACCAGTATCGCGTAGCCGATTTCCTGGGAATCAACCAGTCAACCGT
>DATJLB010000034.1:0-3685 GCA_035490915.1 Geobacteraceae bacterium | reverse complement strand
CAAAGGGCGAGTCACAAGCAAGCCCGAAGATTGACGCCGTCAGGGCGGAAAAGAACCGATTCCGGATGGAAACTAAATGGTACCTGCATCCGTTCTCGAGGGTCAACCATTAAATTGGCCCCCGCAACCCCTTGCAAACCGGGCGTCTTTCGGGTAAGCTTTCCCTGGCTGCACTTCAGGCAAACCGGAATCCCGATGACGATACGCTCTGCTTTAAGAACCCTGACGCTGACCGGCATGCTGCTGGGGGCGCTTCTCTGGACGGAGGCCCGGTTCTCCGCCCGGCTATCGGCCCACTCCCTGCACGATGCGGAGCCGGCGGCAATCGGCATCGACGAGCGGCTCGGCGCGAAGCTCCCTCTCGACGTCACGTTCCGGGACGAGACGGGCCGCCCGGTCCGGCTGGGCGACCTGGTCACGGGACCGACGATCATCCTCCCGGTCTACTACAGCTGCACCAACGTCTGCAGCTATCTCCAGGGGGGGCTCGCCAGCGCCCTTCCGGCGGTGAAGCAGGTGCCGGGGAAGGAATACCGCGTCATCTCGGTCAGTTTCGACGAAAACGAGACGCCGGAGATGGCGGCCCGCGCCAAACGGATGTACCTTTCCGCCATGAACGCCCCGTTCCCGGAGGACGGCTGGCGCTTCCTGACCGGCAGTCCGCAGGATATCCGCCGCCTGACCGATGCCGCCGGCTTCCGTTTCCAGCGGAAAGGACACGAGTTCGTCCATCCGGTGGCGAGCTTCGTCGTTGCCCGGGACGGAATGATCGTCCGGTACCTTTACGGCACGACCTTTCTCCCGAAGGACCTCACCCTGGCCCTGCTGGAGGCGCGGAACGGCAAGGCAGGCGCGGCCGTCCGGAAGGTCGTAGGCTACTGTTTCAGCTTCGACCCGAAAACCAAGACCTACGTCTTCAACCTGCTGCGGATCAGCGCCACGGTGGTGCTGACGACCGGGGGCGCCTTTCTGGCTTTCCTCCTGCTGGGAGGAAGGAAACGCAGGCCATCGGGACGATAAACCATTTCGCGCGGAGACGCGGAGGACGCGGAGCAAACAAAATGCTGCATTCGCTGACACAACACGTTACAGAATTAACGATACGTGAAGGGGTAAAGTTTATTCCGTCAAAGGTACAGGGTGTCTCCGCGATCTCCGCGTCTCCGCGCGAGAAAGCCTTTTGCCCTTCGAGGAAATCATGACGCAAGCAGACCAGCATCCCCAGGCCGCCACGAGCTTCTGGAACGACACCGGCAGGAGCGGCATCACCGCCTGGATCTTCTCCACCGACCACAAACGGATCGGCCTCCTCTACTTCTGGTCGGTTCTCTCTTTCTTTCTGATCGCCGTGGTGCTGGGGGTCCTGCTCCGCATCGAGCTGATGGCGCCGGGGCGGACCATCATGGGGCCCCAGACCTACAACGCCGTCTTCACCGTCCACGGCGTGATCATGATCTTTCTCTTCATTATCCCCGCCTTCCCCGGCTCCTTCGGGAACCTCGTCATGCCGATCCAGATCGGCGCCCGGGACGTCGCTTTCCCCCGTCTGAATCTCTTCTCCTGGTGGCTCTACATCATCGGCGCGGCGATCATCGTCATATCCCTCTTCACCGGCGGCGGCCCCCCCGACACCGGCTGGACCTTCTATGTCCCGTTCAGCGAGCGGACCGGCACCAACGTGTCGCTGGCGGTCTTCGGCGTCTTCACCGTCGGCTTCTCGTCGATCCTCACGGGGTTGAACTTCATCACCACCATCCACCGCCTGCGGGCGCCAGGGATGACCTGGGGGCGGCTGCCGCTCTTCGTCTGGTCCGTCTACGCCACCGCCTGGGTGCAGCTCCTGGCGACCCCGATCCTCGGCATCACGCTCGTGCTCGTCGCCGCCGAGCGGCTCCTCGGGACCGGCCTCTTCGACCCGGCGCGGGGGGGAGACCCCCTCATGTTCCAGCACCTCTTCTGGATCTACTCCCACCCCGCGGTCTACATCATGATCCTGCCGGCCATGGGGGCGGTCTCGGAGATCATCCCGGTCTTCTCCCGCAAGCCGGTCTTCGGCTACAAGATGATCGCCTTCTCCAGCCTTGCCATCGCCGCCGCCGGGTCGCTCGTCTGGGCGCACCACATGTACACGAGCGGCATGAGCGACAGGGCGGTCTTCGTCTTTTCCTTCCTCACCTTCATCGTCGCCATCCCGTCGGCCATCAAGGTCTTCAACTGGGTCTCCACCCTTTACCGTGGCTCCATCTCCCTGGAGGCCCCGATGCTCTTCGCCCTGTCGTTCCTGCTCCTCTTCTCCATCGGCGGGCTGACCGGCCTGATCCTCGGGGCGGCCGCCACCGACGTCCATGTCCACGACACGCAGTTCGTAGTGGGCCATTTCCACTACACGATCTTCGGCGGCGCCGGCTTCACCTTTTTCGCCGCCATGCACTACTGGCTCCCCAAGTTCTACGGCCGCCGCTACGCCGAAAGGCCGGCCGTGATCGCCTGGGCGCTCATGTTCGTCGGCTTCAACATCACCTACTTCTCCATGATGGTGCTCGGGATAAAGGGGATGCCGCGGCGCTACTACGACTACCTTCCCGAGTTCGCCCCCCTCAACCTCGCCTCCACCATCGGGAGCTGGATCCTGGTGGCAGGACTCATCCTCATGCTGGTGAACCTGTTCCGGGGGCTGCGTAGCGGCCCGCAGGTAGGGCAGAACCCGTGGGGAGCGGCGACCCTGGAGTGGAGCGTGCCGACGCCGCCTCCCACGGAAAATTTCGAGACGGAACCGGTGGTCACGCACGGCCCTTACGATTACAAGGCTTCCACGATCGATCAGACACGCGGAGACGCGGAGGCGCGGAGACACCCTGTGGAAATCTAACTTTTAATATATTCTTTAAAACCATATTGTTTAAGGCTATGACAACTCTATTTTGCGGAAGTGGCTGCGATTAACATTTAGGTTTACTCCGCGTTCTCCGCGCCTCCGCGTGAGACCGTCTTTGACGTGCACAGGATTTCATGATGTCCCACGAACAAATAAAAGATTACGCTGGGGCCAAGCTCGGCATGTGGCTCTTCCTCTTCACGGAGCTCCTCCTCTTCGGCGGGCTGTTCCTCCTCTACGGCGCCTACCTGTCCCGCTACCCCCACGAGTTCGCCGCGGCGGGCCGGGAGATGCACCTCTTCTTCGGGACGCTCAACACGGTGATCCTCATCACCAGCAGCTTCCTCGTGGCCGCGGCGGTGACCGCCATCCAGCGGGACCGGCGCCTCACGGTGCTCTGGCTTTTGGGGGGGACGGTCCTCTGCGCGGCCGTCTTCCTGTTCAACAAGTACCTGGAGTGGAGCGACGAGATCGGCCGGGGGATCTACCCCGGTTCGCCCACACTGGCCGCCGGCCCGCCGGGCGAATCGGTCTTCTACGGCCTCTACTACCTCACCGTTGGTCTCCACGGCCTGCACGTCCTGGTCGGGGGGACGCTCCTCTCGGTGGTGGCGCTCAAGGTCAGGCGGGGGACCGTCCATGGCGGCGACTACATCTGGCTGGAAAACGGCGCCCTCTACTGGCACCTGGTGGACCTGATCTGGATTTTCATCTTTCCGCTCTACTACCTGATTCTTTGACGGGCTTTTGCTATGAATGAGACAAAACATCACATCATCAGTTACGGCACGCTCACCGCAGTCTGGCTTG
>DATJLB010000033.1:0-17639 GCA_035490915.1 Geobacteraceae bacterium | reverse complement strand
CGCCGATCACCCCCAGTTCCTCGCCGATCACCGAGAGGATGAAGTCAGTGTGGGCTTCGGGAAGGTAGAAGAGCTTCTGCTTCCCCTCTCCTAGCCCCTGGCCCAGGATTCCGCCGTTGCCGAAGGCGAGCCACGACTGGATGATCTGGAAGCCGCTGTCGGTCGGGTCCTGCCAGGGGTCGAGGAACGCCTTGATCCTCCGCAGCCGGTACGACTCGGTCAATACCAGGTAGCAGGCGAAGGGGAGCGCCAGGACCCCCATCCCGAGGATGTAGCGGGGGCGCGTGCCGGCGGCGAACAGCATCAGGATCGCCACCGAGCCGAGCGTCAGGGCCGCCCCCATGTCGCGCTGCTTCAGGAGAAGCCCGATCAGCACCGCCAGGAGCACCATGTACGGGAGAAAGCCGGTGGAGAAGAACTTCACCTTCTCCTGCTTCTTGTCGAGCGAGTAGGCCATGTAGAAGATCAGGGCGATCTTGGCGAGTTCCGACGGCTGGAAATTGAAGCCGGGGAGCCTGATCCAGCGGGATGCCCCCTTGGCCGCACCGCCGATCCCCGGCACGAACACCAGGACCAGCAGCACCATCGTCCCGAGGAGGATCGGCACCGCGTATTTCCGCCATTTTTCGTAGTCGGTCGCCATGGCGATCCCCATCACGGTGAACCCGAGGAGGGCATACAGCCCCTGCCGCTTCAGAAAATAGAAGCCGTCGTGGAACTTCTTCACTGCCATCACCGAAGAAGCCGAATAGACCATGACCACGCCGAAGCAGGTGAGGGCCACCGCCATCAGAAGGATCACCAAGTCGTAGCCTTCCAGCCGCTTCGCGATCACGCGCCGTCTCCCAGTTTACGGACCAGGGCGGCAAACTGCTCGCCGCGGTCCTCGTAGCTCTTGAACATGTCGAAGCTGGAGCAGGCGGGGGAGAAGAGGACCACTCCTCCCGGCACGGTCAACTGGTGGGCGAGCGCCACCGCCTCCTCCAGGGTCGCCGCACTGCGGGTGTCGGTCAGGTGGCCGAGCGCGGCTCTGATCCGCTCCTTCGCCTCGCCGATCAGGATCAGGTGGCTGACCCGTTCCCGCACCAGTTCCGCCAGGGGAGCGTAGTCCCCCCCCTTGTCCTTGCCGCCGGCAATCAGGGTAACCTGGCCGGCAAAGCTCTCCAGCGACTTGACCACGCTCCCGACGTTCGTCCCCTTGCTGTCGTTGTACCAGGGGACCTCTCCCACCGTCGCGACCAGCTCCATCCGGTGCGGCAGTCCCGGAAACGCCTCGACCGCCGCCAGCGCCCGCGGCGCATCGCACCCGAGGAGCAGAGTGGTGGCAAGCGCCGCCATGACGTTGTCCAGGTTGTGCACTCCCCTGAGCTTGAACCCCGCGGTTGAGAACCGTTCCTCGGTCCCCTCCCATCGAAAGGTGATGATCCCGTCGCGGTAGAAGATCCCTTCGGTCAGCTCCCTCTCCCGGCTCATCGGGACGACCCGCGCCGCAAGACTGTCCGCATAGCCGGCCACCAGGGGGTCATCCATGTTGAGCACGGCGAAGTCATCGGAGGTCTGGTTCTCGAAGATCCGCACCTTGGCGTCGATGTACTCCTGGAAGGTGGCGTAGCGATCGAGGTGGTCCTCGGTGATGTTGAGGAGCACCGCCACCTGGGGCCGGAACCGGACGATCCCTTCCAGCTGGAACGAGCTGAGCTCAACCACAACCCGCTCCACCTGCTCCCCCGATTCGACCAGGTCGATCAGCGGGTTGCCGATGTTGCCGCCGACGAAGGTCGGGAAACCGCAGGCGCGGAAGATCTCGCCGGTCAGGGTGGTGGTGGTGGTCTTCCCGTTGGTCCCGGTGATGGCGGCGATCGGGGTGGTGATGAAGGCCGCGGCAAGCTCGATCTCGCTGATCACCGTGCGCTTCTGGGCACGTGCCAGCTGGAGCGGCTTTATGTCCATCGGCACGCCGGGGCTGACCACGATCAGGTCGGCCATCAGGAAGGTGTGCTTGTCGTGCTGCCCGAGCTGGTAATTAATGAAGAGGTCCTCGAGCTTCGCCATCCAGGGGGCGAGCTCGACAGCGCTCTTCATGTCGGTGACGGTCACCTGCGCCCCCTGCTCCGCGAGGAACCGGGCCACCGCCACCCCGGTGCGGGCGAGCCCGACGACCAGTATTTTCTTGTTGTTAAGTTCCATGCGTGCCTTTCGGCTGTTCAAGGTTCAAGGTTCAAGGTTAGATGTTCAACGTTGAACATTGAACGTCGAACAGTTTTTACCGCAGCTTTAACGTCGAGATCGCCACCAACGCCAGGATGATGGTGATGATCCAGAAGCGGACGATGATCTTCGGCTCCGCCACCCCCTTCAGCTCGAAGTGGTGGTGGATCGGGGCCATCCGGAAGATCCGCTTCCCCCGGTATTTGTACGAGCCGACCTGGAAGATGACCGACAACGCCTCGACCACGAAGACGCCGCCGACGATCACCAGGAGGATCTCCTGCTTGGTGATCACCGCCAGGGTGCCGAGCGCCCCCCCGAGCGGCAGGGAGCCGACGTCCCCCATGAACACCTCGGCGGGGTAGGAGTTGTACCAGAGGAAACCGAGCCCCGCCCCCACCATGGCGCCGCACAGGACGGCGAGCTCGCCGCTCCCGGGTACGTACGGTATCTGCAGGTAGGCCGAGAGCTTGGCGTTGCCGGCGATGTAGGTGAACAGCAGGTACGTCCCCGCGTTGAGCGCCACGGGACCTATCGCCAGGCCGTCCAAGCCGTCGGTAAGGTTCACCGCGTTGCTGGCGCCTACGATCACCAGCATGACGAACGGGATATAGAAGTACCCGAGGTCCGGGTGGAGGTTCTTGAAGAACGGGAAGTAGAGCTCGCTGGAAAAGCCGGGGAGGCTGTAGAGGAAAGCCCCCACCGCGCCGCCGAGGAGGAGCTGCCAGAACATCTTCTGCCGGGGGGAGAGCCCCTTCGGGTTCTTCTCCACCACCTTCTTGTAGTCGTCGACGAAGCCTATCAACCCGTAGCCGACGAGGATGAACAGGGTCGCCCAGACATAGATGCTGGAGAGGTCCGCCCACAAGAGGGTCGGGACCACGATCGCCGCCAGGATCAGCACCCCTCCCATGGTCGGGGTCCCCTGCTTCTTCAGGTGGGATTCGGGGCCGTCGGTCCTGATCACCTGCCGCGCCTGGAGCGACTCCAGCCTGCGGATGATCCAGGGGCCGATGATGAACGAGACGACCAGGGCAGTGATCATCGCATAGATGGTCCGGAAGGTGAGGTACTTGAAGACGTTAAAAAGCTTGACGCTTGACGCGAGCGGGTACAGGAGATGGTAGAGCATCAGGTCACCTCCCCTTTCTCGTGCGCCTTTGCGCACGCACGCCGGATACCCTCGGCAACGACCTCCATCCTCATCCCGCGTGATCCTTTCACGAGTATGCAGTCCCCTTTTTCCAGCCGCCCCGTCAGGTCGGCCACGATCTCTTCATGGCTCCCCGCCACGATCACGCTGGAGGCGGAGAGTCCCCCTTTGAGCGCCCCATCGGCCGTCACGGAAGCCATCTCGCCCAGGAGGTAAAGCCGCGTCACGCACGACGACGCCTGCTTGCCGAGCGCCCTATGCGCCTCGGTCGTTCCCGGTCCGAGTTCAAGCATGTCACCCAGCACCGCCATGGCCCGCCCCTCTTCCGCGATGTCGGCCAGGGTCGTGAGCGCCGCCTCCATGGAAGCGGGATTGGCGTTGTAGCTATCATCGATCAGGACCACCCCGTCCAGCTCCTCCAGGTTGAAGCGCTTGTCGACCGGGGTAAACCCCTCCAGGCCGGCCCGGATGATCTCCCCCCCGATACCGAGTGCCGTTGCCGCCGCGGCCGCCGCCAGCGCATTGGCCACGTTGTGGAGACCGAAGGCACGCAGGGTTATCGGAAAACTGCCCGATGGAAGCCTGAGGAAGAAACTCACGCCGCGCCGCCCCTCGCTCGTGATCCCGGCGGCGGAGATCTCCGCGTCGTGGAGACCGAACCCGAGCCGGCTCACCCCCGCAGGCGATGGAGCAGAGGCGATCAGCGGATCGTCGGCGTTGTATACCGCGCAGCCGCCGGCCGGCAGGCGCAGGAACAGCTCCCCCTTGGCGCGCGCCACCGCCTCGACGCTCCCCATGCTTTCCAGGTGGGCTGGGAAGGCGTTGGTGATCACCCCCACGTCCGGCCGGGCGATCTCCGCCAGGCGGTCGATCTCCCCCGGTTCGCTCATCCCCATCTCCAGGACCGCCCACCGCTCTTCGCCGGTGAGCCGCAGGAGCATCTGCGGCAGGCCGATCAGGTTGTTCAGGTTGCCGGCGGTCTTCAATCCCGGTCCGGTCTGCGCCATGATGGCGGCGAGCATCTCCTTCGTGGTGGTCTTGCCGTTGCTCCCGGTGATCCCGACCACGGACAGGGAAAAGCGGTCGCGGTGGAAGGAGGCGAGGTCCCCCAGCCCCCGGAGGGTGTCGGCTACGGCGATGCAGGTTGCATCTTCCGGGGTGCGGTTACACGCCGCCCACCCCTTTTCCGCGAGGAAGGTCCGCACCCCGCGGTCACAGGCCTCCCCGATGTAGTCGTGGCCGTCGAACCGCTCCCCCCGCAGAGGGACGAACAGCTCACCGGCCGCGACCGTGCGGGAATCGATGGAGACGCCGGCCACCTCGCCGGTGCCACTCCCGATGATCTCTCCCCCGGTCGCCCGGGCTATTTCCGCGATGGTGAACATGGTTGTGTTAGCCCTATCTGCTTGAAACTACCTCGAACTTCGTGCAAATCTCAAAATCTAGGTTGCCGCGCTTCGCTCGCAATGACCACCTAAGCTCATTGCAAGGAGGAACGACGAAGCAATCTCGGTTGTGCAAAAGCGTACGTATCTAACCCAGCTCCCGGAAGGCCGCGGCCGCCTCCTCCCGGTCGTCGAAGTGGTGCTTCGTGGTACCGATGATCTGGTAGTCCTCGTGCCCCTTCCCCGCCAGGAGGACGATGTCACCCGGCCGGACGACCCGGGCAGCGAGACGGATGGCGTCACGCCGGGACTCCACCATGACGAACCCCTTGCCGGCATACGCTGCCGGCAGCTCCTCCCGCCGGTACTCCGCAAGCCCGAGCGGCACGATCCCGTCCCGAATCTGGGTCATGATGGTTGCCGGGTCTTCCGTGCGGGGGTTGTCGGAGGTAACGATCGCCAGGTCGCTCAGCTCTGCGGCAACCCGCCCCATGATCGGACGCTTCCCCGGGTCGCGGTCCCCTCCGCAGCCAAAGACGGTGACGATCCGGTCCGTGGCGATCTCCCGGATGGTCGTGAGGACGTTCTCCAGTGCATCGCCGGTGTGGGCGTAATCGACGAGGAGGGTCACCCCCCGGTCGTTTTCAACCCGCTCCAGACGCCCCGGGACCTGCTTGTGCCCCTCGATCCCGCGCCGGATCGCATCCAGCGGCAGCTCCAGGGCAAGGCCGGCCGCCGCCGCCGCCAGGATGTTGGCGAGGTTGAAGCGCCCGAGCATCGGAGAGCGGAACGGCATCCGTCCTGCCGGGGTGACGAACACCCCCGTGATCCCAGTCACCGAAAAGCTGACCTCTTCGGCGGTCACCTCGGCACCGGCTCCCAGTCCGTAGGTGATCACCGGGCAGACCGACGCTGCAATGACCGCCGGCCCGTGCGGATCGTCGCTGTTGACCACGGCCCGACGCCGCGGCTTGACAGGGTCGCTGGCCAGAAGCTCGGCAAAAAGCCTTACCTTGCTCGCCAGGTAGGCGTCCATGGTAACGTGGTAATCCAGGTGGTCGCGCGTCAGATTGGTGAAGACCCCGACGTCGAAGCTGCAGCCGTCCACGCGCTTCTGCTCCAGGGCGTGGGACGACACCTCCATCACGATCGCCTGTGCACCCGCATCCGCCAGCTCACGCAGTGTCCGCTGCAGGTCGACCGACTCCGGGGTGGTGTTGGGAGCAGGGAAAACCCGTTCCCGGAACCGGTAATTGACGGTGCCGAGCACGGCCGTTGGCTTCCCCGCTTCTTCCAGGATCGCTTCGAGCAGATAGGTGGTGGTGGTTTTGCCGTTGGTGCCGGTGATCCCGACCAGGGGGAGGTGCGCGGTCGGGTTGCCGTAAAAGGCGGCGGCCATGCGCGACATGGCGTGCCGGGCATCCGCCACGATCACGCGGGTGACCCCGGACGGGACGGGACCCTCGTCCTCCGCCACCACCGCCACGGCTCCAGCCTGGAGGGCACTTCCGATAAAGCGGTGACCATCGGCAGCCACACCCTTTAACGCGAAAAAGAGACCGCCGGGCACTACCTGACGCGAGTCATAGTAGAGGCCTTGGATCTCCATTTCGGATGCGCCGTCGACCTTCAACGGGGTGATCGCCTGTAACAACGTAGCGAGTTGCATTTGACCTCATCGGGACAAAAATGTCAAAGTTTTTCCCCTCGATCCACTTCTACTCAGGCGGCAGGAGCAAACCGCACCCAAACATGGTCCGCCGGCCCGATCCGGCGGCCCGGCGGAGGGTTCTGCTCAACGGCCCGGCCGCTTCCGAGCAGCTTCACGTTGAGCCCTCTTTTTTCCATGGTCCGCAGCACCTGGCGCATGCTCTGACCGCGAAAATCGGCCATCACCACCCCTTCGCCCCCCTCGTCGATCGATCCCTCCGCCGCCGCCGACGACGGATCGACCTGCGGTGCAGGCTCCTGCTTCGCCTGAAGCGTCTCTTTCCTCAGCTTCTCCCCCTTGGCAGGCGGCACGTTCAGGTAGCAGAGCGACTGCTGGGCTATCGCCTTGAAGGCGGGAGCGGCGACTACCCCGCCGTAGGGGCTTGTCTTCGGCTCATCGATGACCACCAGGATGGTCAGCCGCGGGTTGTCGGCGGGGATAAAGCCGATGAAAGACGCGGTCCGCTTGTCCACGGAGTATCCCCGCGTGATCGGGTCGACCTTCTGGGCGGTGCCCGTCTTGCCGGCGACCAGGTACCCCTCTACGGAGGCATTCATCCCGGTCCCCCCCTCCGTGGTCACCCCCTCCATCATATGAGTCACGGTACGAGCGGTTTCCGGCGAGATCACCCGGCGGCGTGCCTCGGGAGAGAACTGCTGAAGCACATTGCCGTTCTCGTCGCTGATCCGCTCAACCAGGTACGGTTTCATCAGGGTGCCACCGTTGGCTACCGCCGAAAAAGCGCTCGCCAGCTGCAGCGCGGAGGCCGATACCCCCTGACCGAACGAGATGGTGGCGAGGTCGACGGCAAACCATTGACTCCGGTCCCGCATGTAGCCATTCGCCTCCCCCGGCAGATCGATCCCGCTGCGCGCTCCGAAGCCGAATCCCCGCAGGTAACTGTGCAGCCGCTCCTGTCCGAGCCGGGCGCCGATCTTGGCCGCTCCGATGTTGCTCGAATATTTCAGGACGTCGGCCACGCTGAGCCTCCCGTAGTGGTGGGTATCGTGGATCGTACGTCCACCGATCGAGTAGCTCCCCCCTTCGCAGTTAAAGCCGTCACCGGGGCTGATAACCTTTTCCTCAAGGGCCCCCGAAATCAGGAAGACCTTGAAGGTCGAGCCCGGCTCGAAGCTGTCGGTGATGCACTTGTTCCGCAGGAGCGCCGGCGGATACTTGAAATACGAATTGGGGTTGAACGTGGGGTAGTTGGCCATCGCCAGCACGCGGCCTGTCTGCGGCTCCATGACCAGCGCGATCCCCCCCCTGGCCCGGCTCGACTCCACCGCCACGGCCAGCTCCTTTTCCGTAATGTACTGGATGTTCTTGTCCAGGGTCAGGGTGACGTTGTGCCCCTTCGAGGCCTGCTTGACCAGCGTCCCCTTCATGGCGATGTCCCGCCCCAGCGCATCCCGCTCGGTTACCAGATAGCCGGAGCTCCCGAGAATGGTGGCATCATACTTAAGCTCGATCCCTTCGAGCCCTTCGGGGTCGAGGCCGGTGAAGCCGATGACAGCCCCCGCCATCTCCGCGTTGGGGTAGAACCTTTTGCTTTCCTTGACGAACCCGATCCCCTCGATGTCCAGCGCCTTGATCTTCTGGGCCAGGTCAGGGGAAATGCGGCGCGCGAGCCAGACGAAACCCTTGTTCCCGGCCAGCTTACGCCTCACCTCTTCGCGGGTCATCCCCACCAGGGGGGCCAGCTTGGCCGCCACCTCGGGAACGTTGTCGATCGTGCGGGGCTCCGCATAGCAGGAATCCATCTCGATGGAGACAGCAAGCGGGGCGTTGGTCCGGTCGTAGATGGTGCCGCGGGCGGGAGTCAGAGGGACGGTCTTCTGGTGCTGTCTTTCCGCCAGCTTGACCAACTGTTCCTTTTTTATGACCTGGAGGTAAAAGGCACGGGCCGACGTGATCACAAAGAAGAAGGCGAACAGCCCTCCGATCAGTCGGATCCGCCACAGGGCCCATTTCCCCCGCCGGTCGTTCATTTGACGGTGACCACCTGCTGTTCCGTGGGAATCGCCATCCCCAGCTCTCCCTTGGCCAACGCCTCAATTCGCGCCGGCGTCTTCAGCGACGCGACCTCAAGCTTGAGACGGTTTTGCTCCTGCTCCTGCTCCTTGATCTCACGGGACATCTCTGAGATCTGCAGGTTCATGTCGATCACCTTGACCCGGGACCACACATGAAAGATCGATACCAGTGTCAGAAGAACCATCACGACCATCAGATAGGGAAACAGGTCCGGACGACGCGCCAAGGCAATGTCGATTTTCCTGATTCTCGGCGCAGCAACCTTGCCGTATGAAGTTCTTGTGTTAGCCATACATCGCCTCCTCGTGCTGAGTGCTCCATTCTGTTTCAAGCGAAGCACCACGTAGCACGTTCTTACAATTTCTCCACCGCCCTGAGCTTCGCGCTGCGTGCTCGGGGATTGGCCGCCACTTCCGCATCCGTCGCCACGACCGGCTTCCCGGTCAACACCCTGACCTGCGGTACGACGCCGCATACGCAGCGGGGAAGGTCCTTCGGACAGGTGCATCCATGGGCGAAGGACCGGAAGGCGTTCTTGACGATCCGGTCTTCCAGGGAGTGGAACGAGATGACCACCCCCCGCCCACCGCTTTTGAGCCGGCGAATCCCGGCGGCAACTCCCCGCTCAAGGCTCCCCAACTCGTCATTCACCACAATCCGCAGGGCCTGAAAGGTCCTGGTCGCCGGATGGAGCCGTTCCTCCCATGCCCCACGGGGGATCGCTCCCTTGACCAGGTCCGAAAGCTGGCGGGTGCTCTCGATGGGAGACTCCGCCCGCGCCCGGGCGATGAAGGTAGCAATCCGCTTTGCCCAACGCTCCTCACCGTATTCCCGGATGATCCGCGCAAGTTCCTCTTCCGGGAGCCCATTCACCAGGTCGGCAGCAGTCTCGCCACAACTGGTGTCCATCCGCATGTCGAGCGGGGCGTCCTGCTGAAAGCTGAACCCCCGCTCCCCTGCATCCAGTTGATGGGAGGAAACCCCCACATCAAAGAGAAAACCGTCAATCTCGACTATGCCAAGCTCCGCGAGAACCTCGTCCAATTCGGAAAAATTCCTGTGCACGAGTTTCGCCCGCATCCCATAGCGGGCAAGCCGTGAACCGGCCGCCTCAAGTGCCGTATCATCCCGGTCGAGACCGATGAGGACGCCGTCGGGGGCGGATGCATCCAGAATCAGCGCTGCGTGGCCACCGCCACCCACTGTTCCATCAAGGTAGATACCGACCGGTCGAGGAGAGAGAAAGCGGAGAACCTCCGCCGGCAGGACCGACACATGTCGAAACTCTGCCACTACAGGCCCAGCTCCGCCAAGGCTTGGGTATTGGCGGGGAAATCCTTCTCGGCCTGGCTTGTTACCCGCGTCCACTCCGCCTGGCTCCAGATCTCGATCTTCTTCTGGGAACCGACGAACACGATATCCCGTTCCAGCGCGGCAGTGGCCCGCAAATGTGGGGGAATCAGCACCCGCCCCTGCTTATCGGCCGTGCACTCCACCCCAGGAGCGAGAATAAGGCGATTGATGCTGTTCAGTTGGGCAAAGGTAAAGCCGTTTCCCTTCGCCACCTTTTCTTCCAGCGCCAGCCATTCCGGGTACGGATAGATGGAGAGGCCACGGGCAAACTCGTCAGCCCCCAGGTCGACGGGACCGGAATTGGTCATAACAAACCGATCGGTCTCGAACCGCTCCAGCAGAACTTCGCGGAAACGGGCCGGCATGCTGGTCCGCCCTTTGGCGTCTACGGAATTTTGGAAAATCCCACGAAACATGGCCTCTCCCGGCACCATTCACCACGCTTTACCACTATTTACCACTTTGTGCCAAAACTATACCCGCCGTCCAGTGAGTTGTCAACAAAAAATAACCCTCAAAAACTAGAATTTTTCGATTATTTTTTAAGGAGTTAATTAAGCGAAAGGAGGGGCGAAGACGTTCATTTTTTGCACGGCAAGAAATCTCAAAATTTTTGCGGGCGACTTGTTGAGGTGAGACGACGTGGAGTGCTTCAAAAATGCCGGTTGTCGCACAAAAATAACCACCCCTGCAAGGAGCAGTGGTAGTATAATAAGTAAGAGTAAAGGATATTGAGCGTAAAGGTTGGTGCGAGAAACTCTGTGCCAGCCAGGAAAGGCGGTGGCAAGAATGAATGTGTTCGATTTCGCCATGAGAATGGAGGAAGAGAGCCAGGCATATTACGAGAAGATGGCATCGTCAGCGAAAACGAAAGAGATGAAAACCATCTTCACATTGCTGGCCGACTCGGAACGGGAACACCACGAGCACCTGACACTGCTGAAGAAAGGGACGGAGCCCCGGCTTGCCCAGTCGGTCATTCTTGAACGGACCAAAAATTTTATCGACAAGCTCGTCGACGGACCTTCTCCAAGGGAATCCTTGCACGGCGACGAAGACGGTTACCTGCATGCCATCAAGCAGGAAGAAGAGAGCATCAAACTCTATGAAAAGCTTGCGGAACAGGAGCCGAATGAGGGAGCGGCAAACCTTCTGCGAGGTTTAGCCGAAGAGGAACGACACCATCTGGAAGTGATGGAGAATATTTATGATTTTGTCGAAACCCCAAAGACCTACCTCGCCTGGGGCGAATTCAGCAACCTCCATGAATATTAACAGATCAACAATTCGTACTTAAGAAGGGCCTGCTTTTGTAGGCCCTTTTTTCTGCACCGCTCATGGCTGACTCCACAAGAACTGAACATTATCAATCACATTGTGCGAAAATAATTTTTACTTTCTGCCCCAAATACCCAATTCAGGCTATTGTATTTTTGTTCCGTATGTGCGAGACTAGGCCAAAATTAATTCTGCATTTATTAATCATAATGTTGATATTTTAATCATTATAGCACCTACGCATTACTGGCATGATCAACTAATGATTTTTTTGATCCTAGCGCCTCAGTTAGCACATGGATGTGTTCCCATGATGAAGCCTGAAAAGAGCCACCTAAAACGTCAAGCCAAGGCGGCTGTCGTATCCGACAACCGCGGATTTACGTTGATCGAACTGCTCGTTGTTTGCGTAATTCTGGGCATCTTAGCTTCCTTTGCCATTCCCGCCTATACTGCAACGGTCAACAAGGCCAGAGTTTCCCGATGCGAGGAAGAAATTCGCGGGCTTGAGAGGGACATTGCCGCGTACCAGGCAGACCGAGGAGTGCTGCCCGATGACCTGAACACCATTGGGAGGGGGAGCCTGCTCGATCCATGGGGGCACAATTACGTATACTACAACATAGCAAGAGGCGGCGGGACGCAATACAAGGATTTCGTTCCCGCCAACATGAACTCAGACTATGACCTCTACAGTCTGGGAGCAGACAATGATACTACGAAAAAACTGACTGATGCCGCAAGTCAGGACGACATAATTCGAGGGAACAACGGGGCTTTTGTCGGCCTGGGCACGGCGTATTGATACAAAAGTAAAACCGCAATCTTTTTGTTCAGTTCACGGGACTCTGCTATAGAAAATTCAAACTATGACAATGACTGACACGCCCCTCTTAAATAGGTGATTTACGTATGATGTGCTCATGCCCGAAATGTGCCGCAGAAATTGAGCTGAACACCGCCGGCATCTCGGAAGAGGGAAGCTACGCCCCCTGTCCCGAATGCAAGAGTCGCTTCTGGATAGGGAAAGAATCCTTCGCCAGGAGGGCCCTGCAGAAAGAAGGTAAACTGTATTGCGACGCCTGCGGCAAGGAACTCGGCTGCCTGACTGTCTGTACGGGATGTGGCGTTGTCTTCCCCGATTACTACCTGCTGCAGATGTCCAAGCCCCAACGGAGACAGATCGAGAAGGCAAAGTTTTCGTGGAGCTTCGGGTCGTCATCAAAGCCTGCGAAACAGACCTACTCCATCCCGCAAAAATCGACCTCGGTAACGCCACTGTCCAGAAAATTTCTGGTACGTGCGGCCTGCCTGGTGGTCTTTGCCGCTTTGTCGGCGCTCGGAGTCTATCTCTATCAGCAGAATAAAATGGAAAGTGAGTATGCTTTAAATTATGTCCGGGCACTTTACGGAATGAAGTCAGGAACCGATTTTTGCCTTAAGACGTGCGTTACTGTTTCCCCAGATTGGAAGGCAAAGGCGGATGCCGGACAAAGGTTCGTTCCGCACATCGCCGCAGACGATGAGTCCCACCTGAACGAGGTAAAGGACCAGGTGGATAAGATGCGGCAGAAGATGGAGAAACCGCCACAGAAGTTCCGCAAAGCTGACGAGGCATTTGCCAAGCTTTACAGTGTATATGTGAGATTGAATGCGTTGACCGTTACCCCACCCAGTTCCTTGCCAAACTTTACGGATTCGGTCACAAAGTTGGACAGCGAATTTAAAACATCCGCTCAGGAGCTCAAAGCTGCGTTGCCGGCAGAGTTGTCGAAGGCGCTTGAAAAAGCCAGGACCAAGTACAGCGGGATGAAGGATTTTTAAGGCAACCGGGTCAAAGTCTTCTTCTGCCTGCCTCGGCCAATAACACCCTCACTATAATGAATGGCCCGCTCCGCGGGCCATTTTCTTTTCCTCCTGAATTAATCTCCTCTCACGAACAAATCCGCTTTGTCGCAGTGAGAGTGCCTTTTCCGCAATGATTTACTCTACCTCCCCGGCAACGGTCAGCCATTCGCACAATTCGGTAAACCGCTTTTTCCCGATTCCCGGCACCTGGAGCAGGTCTTCCACCTTTTCAAAGCCTCCATGGGCCTTGCGGTAGTCCAGGATTGAGCGGGCCTCCCCTTCCGACATCCCCGGAATCCCCAACAGGAGCGGTTTGGTTATGGTATTCAGGTCTGTATAGACCTTCAGGCTGTTTTCCCCGCGAACGGCAACATGCTCACGGATTCCCTCGAAGACCCTTCGGGAAACGCCCTTGACCTCTCTGAGTTCTTTTGTGTCCCTGAAGGCGCCGCGTCTTTCACGCTCCTTGACGATACGAAACCCGATGACCTCACCGATGCCCGGAAGGCGGGTGAGATCAGCTGCCGACGCGGTATTCACATTGAGCTTGCCCTCGTACATGTGCACCACCTTTCCGTGGGCGGTGACTGCGACCAACAGGAATACGAGTGTTACGGCCAAACTTCGTGCACACCCCATCATCAAACTCCTTTCGTCGATCCTTGATTTATATTAATGTTTTTTTATTAGCATTTCATCGGAATATCTGTCAATGAAATCGATGATGCCTCGACTCTGCAAAAGGACAAAAAAAACCGCTCAATCGACTCATTTCTGAGCGGAGCGGCTTTCAGACTCATGCAATTGTCGTGACGCCACCAAAACAGAGGGGAATTTTCTTCTCCCGCCTCACTTCTCCTTCTTCCTGTCTGCCAGTGACACCACCTTGGCCCCTTCTTTCTTATCCTTCTTCGCCGGGGCGCCCTTGGACAGATCAAGGTTTTCCGGCTCCTCCAGCCGCTCCACAGGGGAAACTACCTTCTCCAGGCGGACCGGCGTCCCTCCCATGGTGTACGGAGCCCCGTCGACCTGGCTCGTATCGAGAATCCAGGTAAACACCTGGAGCGGAATGGAGAGTGCGAGGAGCTTTACCTGCCACCAGCCTGGCTTCACGTCAGGGGTGATATCCTCGATCCGGGCATAGAAGCCGGGTTTATTGTCGATGTGGACGAGAACCAGATCGTTGATTGCAGCCATCAGAATCTCCGTGTTCGTTCTTTACGTTAAGGTAACGGCTCGGCGGGATCAATTCCGCCCTTCGCCCTGCACCCCTTCCGATCGGCCGACTCCCCCCGAAGGATCGGAAGGCGGTCCCGAAGGATGTCCCGTTCGCAGTTCAGCAGGACACCCCCCATGAACCGGTTGCCGAACTTCTCCTCGAACTGGCGGTAGAGTGCCCGGAGCTTTCGTTCGCGAAGCAGGAAGAGCTCCTTGTCGCCAGGCACCAAGAGCCATTCAACCCGCTCGCAATTAAAGGTGGTGCAGTTAAACGGGCGAAACGCCGAGGCCATAAAGCACCCCCCCTCGCCGAGATAGGGGCAGAGTTCCCGCCCGTACTCGGGAGTGAATAGCTCTCGCCCCGCGGCCATATAGACCAGAAGGTCGACTACCGTCACGTGGAACTTCCCGGTCAGACAGCACTCCCCCCCACAGGAGGCGCAGATCTCGCCGGCGCATACCCTCTCTACGATCGCGTGCAGCTCCCGCTTGCACCCCTTTACTTCCTCCACAAGCGCTTTTATGGCACTTCTTCTGGAGGGTGAAAGGGCAGCATACTCCGCCCTCAGCGCGGCAACCGCCAGATCCCACATTTCCCGGTCCGTCACATCACTCCCTGCACACAAAAGCGGGGCGCATAGTGCGCCCCGAATAAATTGGCCGAAGCAGCCCGTAAGCCGGGTTCTGTTCCCGCGACAGGTTACCCTGCGGCGGGCGATGACCATTCCTCTAGGGCCGCCGTTACCGGCGGCCTCCAGCAGCCAACCCGGAAGCACGAGCGGGCAGCTCTTGACGCTTCCCTATTAGGCCTTGCTCCTGGTGGGGTTTACCTGGCATCCGACGTCACCGCCGAACCCGGTGAGCTCTTACCTCACCCTTTCACCCTTACCCGCCTGGGCGGGCGGACTTCTCTCTGTGGCACTTTCCCTGGGGTTGCCCCCGCTGGACGTTATCCAGCACCATGCCCTGTGGAGCCCGGACTTTCCTCTCCCCCGACAAGGGGCAGCGGTCATCTGGTCTGCTTCGGCCAAACCTAAAAAACCGAGTTCAAAGTTCTATGTTCGAAGTTCAAGGTTTGTTTTAACATCGAACTTCTAACGTCGAACAATTGCCTTACTGCTACTGGCGGAGCACCAGGATCCTCTGGCAATGGGGACAGGTGATAAGCTCGTCCCCCCGGAAAAGGGTGTTGTACAATTGGGGAGGGAGGTTCATGTTGCAGCCGAGACAGGAGCCCGCCTTGGCCTCGACCACGGCAATTCCCCGGCGCTGCTCCCTGAGCAGGGTGTAGCGCCTGAGCATCGACGAAGGAAGCGCCTTGGCGAGTTCCTCCCTCCCCGTGACATCCGCGGTGATCCTCTCCTCCAGGAGGTTCATCTTCCCCTGAACCTCCCCCTTCTGACTGGCGATGTTTTCTTTCAGGGCGGTGAGGTTCTCCGCCAGCCCCGCAATGTCCGCCTTCAGTTCCTCTATCCGGCCGATCTTCTGGAGGGCCTGCTCTTCCAACTCCGCCTTCAACTTCCGGGCAGTGGTGATCTCCTTGGAAACCGCCTGGTACTCCTTCTGGGTCTTGATCTCCTTGAGACGCCCCTCAGAGCGGCCTATGTTTTCGCCCTCCGCTGCAAGGTTTTCGTCCAGACCGAGCTTTTCCTCCTCGAAAAGTGCCAGTTCGTTGTTCTTTTCGGATATGTCGGCCTCGGCCGCCGCCACCTTGCCGTCCAGAAGGGCCAGCTCCTCCAGAAGGGCATCCCTTTCCCCCTTGAAGCCATCGATCTTCAGGTCTATTTCCTGCAGTTCATCAAGCATCTTCAGATTTTTTTGCAAACTCCGGTCCCCCTGTGTGTGGTGTGTAGTGTTCGATAAAAAGGGGAAAGGGCGCTCATGCCTGGATGAACGGGTCCCTCTCCCCTTCGAATGCTCGTATCTCTGCGGTGAATTTCCGGCGGGCCAACTCCCCCCTGAGCAGCTCCACTACCCCCCGGATCATGGGACGTTCGGTGGCGAAGTGCCCCGCGTCAATCAAAGCCAGCCCCAGCGTTTCCGCCTCCCGTGCCTCATGGTACTTGACGTCGCCGGTGACCAGGACATCGGCCCCTTGCTTCCATGCGTCCCGCACCAGGAACGCACCGCTTCCGCCGCAGAGGGCAACCTTCCGGACCTTCCGGCCAGCGTTCCCGACAAACCGCACTGCCTGCGCATCGAGACGGGTCTTGACCGACGAGGCATAACGTTCCAGCGTGGTCTCTTCCGGCAGCAGGCCAACGCGTCCGATACCGCTCGCCTTCCCCCTGTTCAGCAGAGGATAGAGGTCGTAGGCCGGCTCTTCGTACGGGTGCGCCTTCATAAGTGCATTGACCGCTGCCGTGACATCATCCTTGCGCAGAAGCACCTCGACCCGGCTCTCCTCCGCGGACTCCCGTTTCCCTACCTCGCCGACAAACGGTTTCGCACCTTCCAGCGGTTTGAAAGTGCCGGTCCCCGCGGTCTGGAATGAACAGTCGCTGTAGTTGCCGATGAACCCGCTGAACCGGAACAGGGCATCCAGCACCTGCGTTTCGTGTCCCCTGGGGACAAATACGGCAAGCTTCACGAGTTCTTCCCGTTCGGCAATCTTGAGCGGTTCGCTCGGCTCAACCCCCAAAAGCCCTGCCAGGAGGTCGTTGACGCCTCCCCAGGCAATGTCCAGGTTGGTATGGAGGGAAATCACGGCAAGGTCGTTCTTGATGGCAAGGGCGAGAAGCTCTCCGAGCGGATCGGCCAGAGAGACCCGTTTCATGGGCTTGAAGATGAAGGGGTGATGGGTCAGGAGACAGCGGCAACCCGCGGCAATCGCCGCCTCCAGGGCGTCCTTGCCCGGGTCGAGGGCCACCATGATTTTTTCGGCAGGCGCGGCGGGGTCACCTACCTGGAGCCCCACGTTATCCCACTCCTCTGCACGGTCAAAAGGAGCGAATTTATTAATTATTCCAACTACATCCGAGACTTTTGGTGGTATCATCGCGTCTAAAAGAAAAAGAGTGCAACCTTACGGTGTGCACTCTCTTTCATCCCCTTATGGGTCGTATTCCGTCGCAACAGGCGCTTTATGGGCATCCCCACATCATCCCGAAAAAATTAGGTGGTGGGCCCACCAGGACTCGAACCTGGGACCGACCGGTTATGAGCCGGTAGCTCTAGCCAACTGAGCTATAGGCCCGCAAAGCGAAATTTCATATTAACGCCCCACATAGTTGGTGTCAAGGTTTTTTTGCATTCTTTTAACGAGACTTTCGCTCCCGATCCCTCCGCCACACCTTCAACTCCTCGATGCAGATGCAGCGAAAATGCTGCCCGCAGATTGCGTCCGAGAATCAATTTGACACCGCCTACGGCAAGTCCCATAATATCGTCCGTCATGACCGACTCCACGTCTCCCACCATCATCGAAGTCGCCATTCCATTTCGCCTG
>DATJLB010000032.1:0-9781 GCA_035490915.1 Geobacteraceae bacterium | reverse complement strand
GTCAATGTCATGGTCTTGTGATCGCTCATTATTTATAACTCCTTACCGCAAGATGTACGTTCTCGAACGTGAGCGGCTCCTTGTGCAGCTCGGGCTCCGCCTTGTCCCCCTTGTATTCCCAGGCGCCGACGTAGCAGAAGTCGGCGTCGTTACGCATCGCCTCGCCGTCCGGATACTGGTGCTCGACCCGGAAGTGGCCGCCGCACGACTCTTCGCGGTGATAGGCGTCGCGACAGAGGACCTCGGCAAACTCCAGAAAGTCGGCGGTGCGGCCGGCGTTCTCCAGGTCCTGGTTCAGGTCGGCGCCTACGCCGGTAACCTTGACGTTCTGCCAGAACTCTTCCCTGAGGGCCGGGATCTTCTTGAGGTTGGTCTCCAGGGATTCCTTGCTCCGGGCCATACCGCAGTTTTCCCACATCAGGCCCCCCAGCTCACGCATGAACTCGGAAACGGTCTTCTTGCCGTTGATGGAGAGGAGCTTGTCGCGGTAGCTCTTGACATCTTCCACCGATTTCGCGAACTCGGGGTTGTCGGTGGCGGTGCCGGTCGGCTTCACGCCGGCAAGGTAGCCGCCGATGGTGTAGGGGATGACGAAGTAGCCGTCGGCAAGCCCCTGCATGAGGGCGGAGGCGCCGAGACGGTTCGCGCCGTGGACCGAGAAGTTCGCCTCGCCCAGGACGAAGAGCCCCGGGATGTTGCTCATCAGGTTGTAGTCGACCCAGAGGCCGCCCATGGAGTAGTGAGGGGCCGGGTACATGCGCATCGGCCGCTTGTAGCCGTTCTCGTCGGTGATCTTCTCGTACATCTCGAAGAGGTTGCCGTAGCGCTCTCTGATGGTATCCTCGCCGACCCGGTTGATGGCCGAGGAGAAGTCGAGGTAGACACCCCGACCACCAGGCCCGACGCCGCGGCCGTCGTCGCACTGCTCTTTCGCAGCACGGGAGGCGATGTCGCGGGGAGCGAGGTTACCGAAGGATGGGTACTTCCGCTCCAGGTAGTAGTCACGGTCCTCTTCGGCAATCTCGTTCGGGTGCTTGCCCAGGTCTTCCTTCTTCTTCGGCACCCAGCAGCGGCCGTCGTTACGGAGCGACTCGGACATGAGGGTGAGCTTGGACTGGTAGTCGCCGGCCTGCGGGATGCAGGTCGGGTGGATCTGGGTATAGCAGGGGTTGGCAAAGAAGGCGCCCTTTTTGTACGCCTTCCAGTTGGCAGTGACCGAGCACCCCATGGCGTTCGTAGAGAGGTAGAAGACATTCACGTAACCGCCGGTGGCGAGGCAAACCGCATCAGCCGCATAGGACTCGATCTCGCCGGTGATGAGGTTCCGGCAGGTGATCCCCTTGGCCACCCCGTCCACGACCACGAGGTCGAGCATCTCGCGGCGGTTGTACATCTTCACCGTCCCCGCTTTGATCTGGCGGGAAAGGGCGGAGTAGGCACCGAGGAGGAGCTGCTGCCCCGTCTGGCCCCTGGCGTAGAAGGTACGGGAAACCTGGGCGCCACCGAAAGAACGGTTGTCCAGGTAGCCGG
This sequence comes from Geobacteraceae bacterium, assembly GCA_035490915.1. Lineage (GTDB taxonomy): Bacteria > Desulfobacterota > Desulfuromonadia > Geobacterales > Geobacteraceae > JAMPXD01. Next base: position 8,251 of record DATJLB010000032.1, on the reverse strand, counting down.
CGTAGTCACGGGCAAAGGGAACGCCCTGGGCCACGCACTGGTCGATGATGTTGTTCGACACCTGGGCGAGACGCCAGACGTCCGCCTCGCGGGCACGGAAATCGCCACCCTTGATGGTGTCGTAGAAAAGGCGGTAGATGGAGTCACCGTCGTTCGGATAGGCCTTGGCGGCGTTGATCCCCCCCTGGGCGGCGATGGAGTGGGCGCGGCGCGGAGAGTCCTGGTAGCAGAAGGCCATGACGTTGTAGCCGAGTTCGCCAAGAGAGGCGGCAGCAGCGCCACCGGCCAGGCCGGTGCCAACCATGATGACGGTGTACTTTCGCTTGTTGGCGGGGTTCACCAGCTTCAGGTCGAAGCAGTGCTTGTCCCAGGTTTTTTCAATAGGTCCGGTTGGACATTTTCCGTCGAGTATCACTGTGAGCCCCCTATTTGCTTAAGATGCCGGTAAGGATGGAGAGTGGAATGGAACTGTAGCCGAGCAGGAAAAAAACCGCAACAATCACGCCCGCCTTGGTGATAACAGGCAGGGTGCGGTCGTTGTTCCACCCAACGGTCTGGAAAAAGCTCTGGATGCCATGCTTGAGGTGGAGGAACAGCACGACCATCGCCGCCACGTAGAGGAAGGCGACGATCGGGTGATTGAAGCTGCTGACCACCATGGTGAACACGTCGTTGCCCCCTTCGGGCAGCTTGTTGACGACGATGTCCGGCGTCAGATGAGCGGTAAAATGACAGATGTGGCCGATGATGAAGATCAGGAGCAGGACGCCGGTCCAGATCATGTTTTCGCTGGAGAAGTTGGCCTTGAGCTGCTTCTTCACCGCATATCCCTGGGGGTTGGCGGTGCTGTTTTCCATGGTAAGCTGGATGCCGTAGATGACGTGCACACCGAGGAAGACCAGCATGCACAACCGGAAAATCCAGACCAGCGGCGGCAGGGCGTGGAGGTGCTCCGCATAGGCATTGATGCCGCCCGGGATGAAAATGGACGAGTTGCCAAGCAGATGGACGACGACGAACAGCACCATCAGGATGCCGGTAAGCGCCATCAGGATCTTTCTGCCCACAGTGCTAGTAAATAATTGCATAATTTGTCCCTTTACTCGTAATGTTGGTAAAATAAAACGGCAACGTGAAAACAGAGGGTTCTATCCGGCAGGAGAAATCCGCAGCTGAAAGGGGGGTGCGCGCCAGTCCTTGGAAGTGTGCATGGGTTCTTCCTCCTTTTCATTGGGACATGAGTGACAGTCCGGAACGGTAGAAAAATCAAGGCCAGAACATAAAATATTAAAATTGTCTAACTTCGTATACAGTATACAGTATACTAAACGCCGTTTTAGAAAATTGCAACAAAAAACAGACGCCTGTCCGCCACAAATTTCGATGAAAGCGCACACGGCAAACGTTTACCCGCTCCGATCAGAGCAGAGGGGCCCCCGCCGTACCGCCACTTGTCCTATTACGTGGCAGGCACGGCGCCGCGGTACAGCATTGTTGCTTTTTCCCGGTCGTTCTGCTAAAGAAAACGAAAGGCTCACCATGAACGGACAGAAAGAGACCATGAAATTCAAGCTCATCAAGAAGGACCAAGGGAGTGCGGCACGGCGCGGCACCCTCACCACCCCCCACGGCATCATCGAAACCCCGATTTTCATGCCGGTCGGCACCCACGCCGCCATGAAGGCGATGACCCCCGCACAGGTCAAGGAGTGCGGCGCCCAGATCATCCTCTCCAACACCTACCACCTCCACCTTCGTCCCGGCGAGGGGCTCGTGGAAAAGGCGGGAGGGCTGCACAATTTCATGGCGTGGGATCGTCCGATTCTCACCGATTCCGGCGGGTTCCAGGTCTTCTCGCTCCCGAACAAGCGGATCACCGACAATGGCGCCTACTTCAAGCACGAGATCACCGGCGAGGAGGTCTTCCTCGACCCGGCCAAGGCGATCGCCATCCAGGAGGCTTTGGGGGCGGACATCATCATGGCCTTCGACGAGTGCATCCCCTACCCGTGCGACCGGAAGTACGCCGCCACGTCGACGCGGAAGACGCTCCGCTGGGCCGAACAGTGCAAAAAGGCCCAGACCCGCAAGGACCAGGCGCTGTTCGGCATTGTCCAGGGAAGCGTCTTCGAGGACCTGCGCGCCATGTGCGCCAAAGAACTGGTCGCCATGGACTTTCCCGGCTACGCCATCGGCGGAGTCTCGGTCGGCGAGGGGCTGGAACTACTGAAAAAGGTGGTCAGCATGACCGCCCCCTACCTCCCCGAGGACAAGCCGCGCTACCTGATGGGGGTAGGCCTCCCCGAGGACATCCTGGAGAGCGTCGAGCGAGGGATGGACATGTTCGACTGCGTGATACCCACCCGCTACGCCCGGAGCGCCACCCTCTTCACCAACCGCGGCCGGATCAGGCTCACCCACAAGAACTACCGGCGCGACTTCTACCCGATCGATCCCACCTGCGACTGCTACGCCTGCCGAAACTTCACCCGCGCCTACCTCCACCACCTGTTCAACGCCAACGAGGTCCTCTCCGCGGTCCTCGCCAGCATCCACAACGTCCACTTCTACCTGCGGATGATGGCGGACATCAGACAGGCGATCGAGGAGGGGCGGTTCGTCGACTTCAAGCGGCAGTTCCTGGCAGAGTACCTGAAGGGGAAGTAGATCATTTCCCAGCTTTTCTCGCGCTGCTCCGCACCCGGTAGAGCCGTTCGGTGAAGCCGCCTTCGGTTTCGAAAGCGTGCGCCTGCGCCGCGAGCTGCCGGTCGAGCAGATGGCAGCAAAGGTTCAGCAGCGAAAGGGCGGCATTGGCGACAAGAACAGCGGAAGAAAAGACGGACGGACACGGACTTTCACGGACCGGCACGGACAACGAAGCGCTGTTTTTCCTGTCCGTGCCGGTCTGTGTCCGTCCCTGTTCGTCCGTGTGCCTTTGCCTTTCCAACCTTTTTTCCTCCTCCACCCACTCCCGCACATCCTCCGCAGACGCGCAGCGCCTCGCCTTAAAGCGCACCAGCGCAGGCTGGTTCGGCTCCCACCGGGGAAGCCCGCGCTGCCGGAGAAAATCCTCGTAGTCGAGGCGCAACTCCTCCAGGCTCGCCCGGGCCACGTTTGTCAGCTTCAGCTCGGTCTTTTTCGAAGTCCCCGAAGCCTGGCTCCCCTCCGCGATGTTCTGCACGCCGCTCCTCGCTGCCTGCACCATCTGGTCGTGGGTGCGACTCCGCCGGTCGATGTAACGGTCGCAAAACCGGACCGTCACATCGTAGACCAGTTGGGCGATCTGAAAGCTCTTAAGATTGCGGTAGCCGCCGTGTTTCGGGATCAGAGGTTCTTTTTCGGTCATCGGTCCACCTTCTGCCCTCCGGGATTGTCACCTTCTCGCACCTATAGAACCTTGGTATCTGGCCCTCATATTTCCTGACGTAACAACACGACCTGCCGTTATCAATGCCTTGCTTCCCCCACCCCCAACACCTCAAACCCTTCACTCCGCGCCGCCTTGTTGAGCCGCTCGTCGAAAGAAGAAAAGGCAACGTGCACATCGGCGCCGACCGACGCGAGGAGCTTCGCCGCGGCTAGGTGCACCCCGTCGAACCCGCGCAGACCGTACTTTTTCACCAGGATTCCCGCTTCTATCTCGTCGAAATCAAGCGCAGCATAACTCCCCCACTCCTTGACGAAGGAACCCACCAGCTTCTCATACTCCCTTTTGGCGATGTCGCCGCTGTTGTGGCGCCTCGTCAAGGCGGATAGCGTTTCCGGATGGGCAACCCGGCAGGTGGCGATCACTTCCGCCTCCGCGGCCCACTCCCGGACCATCTCCGAATGTGCCTCTTCCACGTAGAGTTTCACCAGGCTGCTGGTATCGAGGTAGAGGATCACCGGCGTTCCTCCAGAACGGTGTCAGCCAGCGGCTTCCCCTTGATCTTGGTCCCGGTGGTCCCTTTCGGCTTCCCGCCCGACCACTGCACCTTGCCGGAATCCATCAGAACCCGGACCGCCTCCCGTTCCCGGGAAATCGGCACGAGGAGCGCCACTTCCCTGCCGTGGTCCGTAACGACAACCTCTTCACCCGCACTGACTTTCTCCACGTAACTGCTCAGCTTCGCCTTCAGCTCCTTTATGCCGACTGTCAACATAGGTTACCTCTTTAACCGAAAGTAGCTTCTAAAGTAGTTTCTATTTTATTGCAAAGGTAGTCACTTTTCAACAACGAAAAAACCCAGCCCTTCAGTCGCCCATTATACGCCTTTAACATTTCAGGACAACCAATTTATGGCGTGTGCAAACCGGCTTGCGGGAACGATCGTCCGCATGCTATTGTTGCCGCAACCCAGACAAGGAGACAACCGGATGACCGACGAGAAACAAGGCTTCGACCGCCTCATGGAGATCATGCGCCTCCTGCGCGGACCGGGGGGGTGCCCGTGGGACGCGGAGCAGAGCCACGAATCGCTCAAGCGCTACCTGATCGAGGAGTGTTACGAGGTGATCGAGGCGATCGACAAGCACGATGCCGAGCTCCTGAAGGAGGAGCTGGGCGACCTTCTCCTCCAACCGGTCTTCCATGCCGCCATCGCCGAGGAAAACGACAGCTTCACCATGGATGAGGTGCTGGAGGCGATTAACGACAAGCTCGTCCGTCGTCACCCCCATGTGTTCGGGGAACAGCGGGTGAAGACCGCGGCGGAACAGGTGGAGAACTGGGAACGGATCAAGAAGGGGGAAAAGGGAGAAGAACGGCGCTCGGCGCTGGCCGGCGTCCCCCCCCACATGCCGGCCCTGATGAAGGCGCAGAAGATCACGGAAAAGGCGGCCCGGGTCGGCTTCGACTGGGAGCACGTCGACCAGGTGTTCGCCAAGGTCCTGGAAGAGCTGCACGAGCTGGAGGAAACGATGGCCGAAGGGGACCAGGCCCGGATGGAGGCGGAGCTGGGGGACCTCCTGTTCGCCATCGTCAACCTCGGCCGCTTTCTCTCCCTCGACCCGGAACAGGCGCTCGGGAAGACCATCGCCCGCTTTACGCGGCGGTTTGCCTACGTCGAGGAGGCGCTCCACGCCGCGGGACGTCCCATGAAAGAGGCAACCCTCGAAGAAATGGACCTTTTATGGGAGGAAGCGAAGGGAAAGGAGCGTGAACCGGGGAGGTAGCCGGGAAGGGATCCCTTCCGGGCGAATTTGCAAAATGTTACGTCTTTTCAACGGCGTAACCGATTTTCCACAAAAAGTGTGGATAACCTGTGCATAACGGTGTGGAGAAGTAAACAAAGAAACACATTAAATCGGGGTTTTTACTCTCTGCCCATTTTTTAACCAGAACCCCTTAACCCTTTGGTTTCAACGCTTTACGCAAACATCCCGCACCTTTTTTCGCTACGGGGCCGGACAATTCCGTTTTTGGGGAAAATGCGCGCCCGCCCAAAAAAGTCCCCTGTGAATAAACCATCAAGAATCACCTTGTTTTTGTTCGGTTTTTCCCCTCCGGCCGCTGTTCCATCTCCAGCAGCCATCGTTTCGACTCGACCCCGCCGGCCGCGGAATAGCCGGTCATGCCGCCCGATTTTCCCACTACCCGGTGGCACGGAATGATGATGGGGAGGGGATTGCGCGCCATGGCCCCGCCTATCCCCCTGGCCGCCCGCGGACGCCCGAGTTCCGCGGCAACCCGGGAATAGCTCTTCACGTCGCCGTACGGAATCGCCAAGACCGCGGTGTAAACCTCCCACTGAAAAGGGGTAAAACCGCGCCTGTCGATCGGGAGATCGAACGCGACCGGCACGCCGGCAAAATAGGCCGCAAGGAGGTCGGCGGCTTTCCTGGTGAGGGAACTTTCCCCGGCGGCGGAGGGATAACGCGCTGCGAGCTGATTCAGGAGCGTTTCCTTCGTCTCCCCAAATGGGGGAAAGACCTCCAGCAGTCCTTCGGCCCCCGCCACCACCGCGCCGGTACCGATGGCCGAGGTGAAGAGGGAATAGTACATCTCACCGGCCTGTCGCTTCTGACGTCTCATTTCTTCAGCACCTTTCGTTTGAACAGATCGACCGCGTCCCGCGCCTCGTCGCAGTGCACAAGGTGGGCACACAGGAAATAGACGACCACCCCGCCGCCGACCCCTCCCAGGAGCGTCGCTCCCTTAACCGCCTTGTGTCCCGCCACGGTCCAGTCCGTCAGCCGCATTACCCAGGCAACGAGGAGCGTCATCGGGATCGACGCCACGGCGGCTTTCGCGCCGGCCACGAAGATCCCCCTCCCGCCGAAACGGCCGATCTTCTTCCGGAGGAGATAGAGGAGCATCGCCATCTGGCAGAGCGCCGAGAGGGTCGAGGCAAGAGCCAGGCCGCCGTGACGCAACGGCCCCATCAGCATAATGCTGAACAGAAAATTGAGGATGAAGGCGACAAAGGCGACCACGACCGGCGTCCGGGTGTCCTTCTGGGAGTAAAAGGCCGGCACCAGCACCCGCACCAGCGCCACCACCGCCAGCCCGAGCGCGTAGAAGAAGAGCGCCCGGCCGGACTGGACCGCCTTGTCGTAGTCAAAGGCCCCCCCCATGAAGAGGAGGCTGAAGATAGGTGTGGCGCAGACCATCAGCCCGACCATGGCGGGGATGGTGATGAACAGCGTAAGCCGGAGGCCGAAGCCGAGGGATTCCTTCAAACCTTCCATCTCGCCGGCGGCAGCCTGCCGGCTCATGGACGGGAGCACCGCCTGGGCGACCGAGACGGTGAAGATCCCCTGGGGGAACTCGAAGAGCCTTTGGGCGTAGTAGAGGTAGGAGACGCTCCCCTGCGGGAGGAGCGACGCGAGGATGTTCCCGACCGTGATGTTCAGGTAATAGACCCCGACCCCGAAGACCGACGGCCCCATCAGGAGGGCGATCCTGCGCACCGCCGGGTGCCGGAACCCGAAGCGCGGCCTGATGTGGAACCCCTTCCGGTAGAGGGTCGGGAGCTGGAGGAGAAACTGCAGGACCCCGCCCAGAAGGACCCCGACTGCCAGGGCGGTAATCGGTATGGCGAACCGCGTGTGGAGGAAGACCGCGCAGCCGATCATGGAGAGGTTGAGAAAGACCGTCGAGATGGCCGGCGTGAAGAAGTGCCGCACCGTGTTGAGGATCCCCATGAACAGGGCGACCAGACTGATAAAGAAGATGTAGGGGAACATCAGCCGGTTGAGGAGGACCGTCAGATCGAGCTTGGTGACGACCTCGCCGTTCGGGAGGGTCACGGGGGGGACATTGACGAAGCCGGGGAACATGAGGTGGACGATCTGCGGAGAGAAGACGATGCCGAAGAGCGTCACCGCCGCCATGACGATGGTGAGGAGGGTGAAGCAGATGTTGGCCAGCTCCCGCGCCTCATCCTCCCCCTTCTGGGTGTACCACTCGGAGAAGGTCGGAACAAACGCCGAGGTGAGCGCCCCCTCCGCGAAGAAGCGGCGAAGCATGTTCGGGATCTGGAAGGCGGCGAAGAAGGCGTCGGTGGCGAACCCCGCCCCGAACAGGCGCGACACCACCATGTCCCGCACCATCCCCATGATGCGGGAGATGATCGTGGCAAAACCGAGCACGCCGGCGGCCCGGGCGATGTTTTTCTTTTCGGACATTGGCTCCCCTGGTTGCATGTGTGCCGGAGGAGTATGTACCACAGTTGCAGAGAAATTGGGAGGAATCTTTTGCCGATCATAAAGCGAACTAGGCACGTTGACAATTGGAGGAAGTGAATTAAAGTAAATTACCTGAAAGGGGGAAGGCATGAAAATTCTGATCTGCCTGAGCAACGTCCTGCTCGGCGAGGCGTTGCGGGAGCTTCTGGCCAGGAATGTCCCAGGGTGGCAGATAGCCGCGGCCAAAGATTTTTGCATGGCTGACGGTTTTCAGCCCGACATGGTCATGGTCGATGCCCGCAACCTGACGCAGGACCCGATGCCCCGCTGTCCCGAGGCTAAAATCATCCTGATCGACACCGGACTGGAGCCGGACGAGGTCATCAACCTGCTCCTTACCTATCGGTTGGACGGGGTGATCGACAGACACACGGACGTGGCACTCTTCAAGAAGGCCCTGAAGGCCATCGTTGCGGGGCATATCTGGATCGACAGCGGCAAGATCCGGACGATCCTCAATCAGGCTGTGCCCTCGGGGAAGAACCACCAGGCAGATACCCTGAGCAGGAAGGAGCAGGAGATCGTCGTGCTCGTCTCGCAGGGTCTGAGGAACAGGGATATCGCCGCCAAGCTCTACATCAGC
>DATJLB010000031.1:0-8934 GCA_035490915.1 Geobacteraceae bacterium | reverse complement strand
TCTATGAACTTCGGTGGACAAGACAAAGGCTCCGGCCGGCAGGCCCACCTAAGAAGGTTGGCCCGCCAACCGAAGCCTTGGCGAAGGTTGGTGGAGGTGGCGGGAATCGAACCCGCGTCCGAAGATCATACACAGAAGGCTTCTACATGCTTGTTTCGGCATTTAGGATTTAACGGTCCTCATCTCCGCCGAACAGGATATTCGGACCGCGATCCCGCTAAGATTTCGCTCTCCTTCCGCAGGCGCTCCGGAGAACTATCTCACGTAATTGACGTCTGTCCCTCGCCCGTGAGAAGAACTCAGGCAGACGGGTAGCAGGGTATTAAGCTGCTACAGCGTAGTTGTAGTTGTCGGCATTTGTAGCCGTGTGGGAATTGTTAACGGGGCCAACCCACATCCCCGGCATGCAACCTTTGCTTCCTATCCCCGTCGAAACCTTTACACCCCCTTGAAATCTGTTCGATGTTCGACGTTCAATGTTCAATGTTTTGGGTATTAACCTTGAACTTCGAACATTGAACCTTGAACTCGTCTTATCCTTTGTGCCTTTCCTTCATCGCCTGGGCCACGTCGCGCTTGTGGTCTTTCTTCTTCATGTCCTCGCGCTTGTCGTAGAGCTTCTTACCCTTGGCGAGCCCCATCTCCACCTTGACCATGCCGTCCTTGAAGTAGAGCCGGAGCGGCACCAGCGAGTACCCCTGCTCCCGCACCTTGCCGAACAGCCTCACGATCTCCTTCTTGTGCAGGAGGAGCTTCCGCATCCGGTCCGGGTCCTGATTCTCCCGGTTGCCGAAGTCGTAGGGAGAAATGTGGAGGTTGTGGATGAACGCCTCCCCGCTTTTCACCATGGCGAAGGAGTCGTTCAGGTTCGCCTTCCCCTGCCGGAGAGACTTCACCTCGGTCCCCTTCAGGACCATCCCCGCCTCGAATTTTTCCTCGATGAAATAGTCGTGGTAGGCCTTCTTGTTGTTGCAGATGAGCTTTTCTCCCATCTTTATAGTATAGCAAAACGGGGATAAAAGTGGAAGGATAAAGCAAAAGCCGGTCTTTACAGGAGAAATCCCGGCGGGCACCCCGCAAGCTCCTGATAACCGTAGGTCTTCCCCGCCAGATAGATCTCCTCGATCTGACTCTCCTCGATAACCGCCCTGGCGATTTCCTCCGGCTCACCCTGCCGGGACGCCTTCACAACGAGGAAATCGGCCCGTTTCCCCGCATCGAGCGAACCCGCTTCGTGATCGAGCCGGAGCGCGCCGGCGGCACCCAGAGTCGCCATTTCCAGCACCTCGGCAGGCGAAAACGTCCCGGGGAACTCCTGCAAGAAGAACCGCATCTCGTCCCACATGGAAAGGGAGTCGTTGCTGGCGAGCGAGTCGGTGCCAAGGGCGAGCGGGATCCCCGCCTTTTTCAGGAGCGCTGCGGGCGCCTTCCCGACGACGAGCCGGTTGTTGCTCCGCGGGCAGAGGACCGCTCTCACTCCCCGCCTTGTAAGGATCTCCGCGTCGGCGGGGGTGACATGGACGCAATGGACGACCGTGGTGGACGGCGTGAGCACCCCAAGGGAGTCGAGAAAAGCGGTCGGCGTCATCCGGCGCGGGGCGGGGAGAAAGCTCTCCCAGCCGGCGAAGGGGTAGAGAATTTCGGCGATCCTGCCGCCGGAATCGTGGAGGAATTCGGTCTCTTCCTGCGATTCGGCCAGGTGGATGGCGGTCGGGACCGACGCCCGCTGCGCCAGCCTGGCAACGTCCTGCAGAAAGCGTGGAGAAAGGGTGTGGGGGGCGTGAGGGGAAAGGCCGGGCCGCAGCCGGTTGCTCGGGAAAGACGCCAGGGCCTCTTCCAGTGAGCAGAGGAGCTCCGTGCAGCGGGCAGGGTCCTGGCCGATCGCCTCGCGGTAGAGCCGGCCGGCGAGGAGCGAATCGCGGTAGACCGGGAGGAGCGAGCCATCGGTGAGGATTTCGCCGATCGTGGTGGTGCCGCATTCGAGGGATTTGTGGATTCCCTCGTGGATGGAGTGGACCAGTTCGTCGGGAGTCAGGGCGCGCCTGATCTTGATCACCTGGACGACCCAGTCGACGTACGTCCGGGGAGAATAATCGATCCCCTTGCGGAGCTTCCATGCGGGGAAGTGCGTCAGCTCGAGATGGGCATGGGCATTGACGAGCCCCGGCATGATGACGCAGCCGGGGAACTCACGGACCGGCGCGCCGTGGCGCGCGCGCAGATCCGACAGGGTCCCGACGTCGACGATCCGGCCGTCCTCGACGGCTATCGCCCCGCCGGCAACCGGCGGCGCCGACACGGGCAGAAGGTATGAAGCGGCATAAAGCTGCATGTTTCTGCCCCTCATCGCAGAAAGTACATCTGAAACACATTGTACCAAGGGAAAAAGAAAGGGCAAATGGTCAATACCGCTTGCCCCTCGTAGTTCTCGAACTTGACCCTGCGGGAAACGCGACCCCCTCCCCCTGCCCCTTACGGGTCGGACTTACCCGTTCGCCACGTCAGCGAGCGCGCGCCTCGACTCACACGCCACGGTCTCTTCCAACTGGTTCAGCAAAGCCTGAATCTCCGGCTGTTGCACGATCTCGCACTGCTCGCGCAGAACCCCCTCGAGGATCTCGTCTGTCGTCAACGGGTTGGCCAGGACGACGCGCAGGACGGTCAGATCTTCGCCATAGCGGGCCATCCGCAGCCGCGTCCGGGAGACGAAGGTTTTACCCGCTTCCCGCTGATATTTCTGGAGAAGCATGCAGACTTGGTCCAGAATGGCATTGATCGAGCTGCGCTGCCGGGCCGTCGCCTTCTCCAGTGCCTGCTGGACGGCAAGAGGAGCGTAGCGGTAGGTAAGGATGTTCAACTCCGGCTCGCTCGTCAGCTCGAAATCGGGATGATTACGGACCATGTCGGCGAAGGCCTTCGCCCGCTCGATCCCCATATCGATGAGGAGCTCGTACCCCTTGCGCCCGATGATGGAAAAACCGGCATGCACCAGCATCGACATCCCCGCCCTCGACCCTTCCAGGGTATGGCTTCCCAGGTCTTTGGAGCCGTGCCGCAGAATATAGTTCGCATGGTGCTCGATCGCCGACAGGGCGGTGGGATCCTTGAAGACGACCATCCCTGCCCCCATCGGCACGTAGAGCTGCTTGTGGGCATCGATGGTGACCGAATCGGCCCGATCGATACCGGCGAGGAGGGAGCGGTAACGGTCGGAAAAAAGAGTCGGCCCGCCCCAGGCCGCATCCACATGGAAATGGCAGCCAAGCTCCTGGGCGAAATCGGCGAGCCCCTCCAGCGGATCGACGGCGCCGGTTTCGGTGGTCCCGGCGATGCCGACGATCGCCAGCGGGAGGATGTTCCGGTCCTGCAGGCGCCGACACTCGTCCCGCAGGAGCTTCAGGTCGATGCGGTTGCGGTCGTCGGTCAGCACCTTGACCAGGTTGTCCCGGCCGAGGCCGAGAAGGTCGGCGGCCTTGCCGAAGGAGTAGTGGCCCCGCTCGGATACGAGGACGGCAAGCCCTTCGGCGCCGCGGTGCTTCAGGGCACCGGCCAGTCCCTCCCGGGCAATGCCGCGAAACGTGCCGTCCGGAGCGAAGAGGCGATTGCGCGCCACCCAGAGCGCCGTGACGTTGGCGATGGTCCCTCCGGAGCAGAAGGCCCCCAAGGCATGCTGGCTGTCGTGGATCCAGCGGGGGTAGAAGTCGTCGGGGCGGCGATAGACCAGGTGATGGAGCATGGCGAGGACCTGCCGCTCCATCGGCGTGAAGGCCTTGGAGGTCTCCACCTTGACCAGGTTCTGATTGAGAGCGGTCATGAGGCGTGCCAGGGGAAGCATGAAGTAGGGGAGCGCCGAGGTCATGTGCCCGACGAAGCCCGGGGCCGCAGTATGGACCGACTGGGCGACCAGGTTTTCCTTGACGAATTCGGTGTATTCGGAGACGAAGGTCGGTTCTTCCGGGATGGTGAAGGAGGCGAAACTCGCCTCGATCTCGTCCATCGAGCGTTCGATGGCGACGATGTGGGTCTGCAGGAAGCCGGCGACGTCGTCGGTGATCGCCTGGTCGACGGCGCCGAGGGTCGAATCGGGCGCCTCCGGCACGGTGAAGATCCGGTAGAGGTTTTCCAGGTTGGCGCGGGCTGCGTCACGGCTTTTCGGCATTATCGTTCCACCTTGGTCAGTCGGGCTCCCCGAGGACGCCGTTGTCGATGAGTCTGGTCATCCCTATGCGAACAGCCAGGGCGAGGAGCGTGTTCCCCCCGGCCAGTACCACCTCTTCCAGCGTGTCGCCGTCGCGCATCTCGATGTAATCGGTTACGGCCAGCGGCTCCGCTGCGACAATTGCCGCAACCGCACCCTTCAGCCGGGCACTCGCCAGCTCCCCGGCGGCAAAGAGCCTTCGCGCCTCGGCAATACCGCGACTGAGGCAGAGGGCCGCCCGGCGCTCCTCCGGCGAGAGGTAACTGTTCCTGGAGCTCATGGCGAGGCCGTCCGCCTCCCGGACGATCGGCATGCCGACGACCTCGACGGGAAGGTTCAGGTCCGCCGTCATCCGCCTGATCACGGCGAGCTGCTGGTAGTCCTTCTTGCCGAACAGCGCCACGTGGGGTGCGACGATGGTGAACAGCTTGCAGACCACGGTGGTGACGCCCCGGAAATGGCCAGGCCGGCTCGCCCCGCAGAGCGGCAGGGTGAGTCGCTCCACGTCGACCCAGGTCTGGTATCCCGCCGGATACATGTCGGAGGCCTTCGGCATGAAGATGACGTCCACCCCCGCCTCTGCCGCCACCCGGCTGTCCCGCTCCAGGTCGCGGGGGTAGCTGTCGAAATCCTCACCGGCACCGAACTGGGCCGGGTTGACGAAGATGCTGGCTACCAGGATGTCGCCCCGTGCCCGCCCCTCCCGCATCAGGGAGGCGTGCCCGTCGTGGAGGTACCCCATGGTCGGGACGAGGGCGACCCGCTTCCCCCCGGCCCGCCAGGCAAGGGCCCTTTTCTGCATTTCCTTTACCGATTCGATGATTTCCATTATGGCCTACATGTCTGACCCCCTCCCTTGATGGGAGGGGGCGAGGGGGAGGGTGATGTAGTCTCACCCCCACCCTGACCCTCCCCCATCAAGGGGGAGGGGAAAGTAAGTAGTCAACTGAAGGAGTGCTCCTCGGTCGGGAACTCCCCCCCCTTGACCTCCGCGATGTAACGGGTGACCGCCTCGGTCATCACGCTCTTCACGTCCGCGTACCGCTTCACGAACTTGGGGGAGTATTTTTCGCACAGGCCGAGGATGTCGTGAATCACCAGCACCTGGCCGTCGCAGTGGGGCCCGGCGCCGATCCCGATGGTCGGAATGGCGAGTTCGGCGGTGATCCTGCGGGCGAGCTTGAGCGGTATCCCTTCGAGCACGACGGCAAAGGCCCCGGCCGCCTGCACGGCATGGGCGTCGGACAGGAGCTGCGCCGCCTGCTCCTCCTTCTTTCCCTGCACCCGATACCCACCCATCCGGTGGATCGACTGGGGAGTAAGGCCGATGTGGGCCATGACCGGAATGTCCATGTCGACGATGGCGCGGATGGTCGATGCGACGTGCTCCCCCCCCTCGATTTTCACGGCCGCCGCCCCCCCCTCCTTGACCAGGCGTCCTGCATTGCGGCGCGCTTCATCGAGGCTTACCTGGTAGGAGAGAAACGGCAGGTCGGCCACCACGAGCGCCTTCGGCTCGGCGCGCACCACCGCCCGGGTGTGATAGATCATCTCGTCCATGGAAACCGGGAGGGTGTTTTCATGGCCGGAAACGACGACCCCGACCGAATCTCCAACGAGAAGCATGTCGATGCCACAGCCGTCCATGATCCGTGCGGTAGGATAGTCATAACAGGTGAGGACGGTGATCTTTTCACCGTCGGCCTTCATCCTTTGAATGTCGAGAACGGTCTTTTTCTTCGTCACTGTCTTCTCCAAACAAAAAAACGCCCCCGGACGGAGGCGTTTATCTACGGCGACGAAGGGATACCTTCGTGGAAACCGGCTATTGCCTTCCGTCCCGGTTCGATGCGAATCCAGGCGGTATCGTAGTTTGTGAGGGTTGACCGGGCTCCACTCGCGTAGCGGGCCGGCCCTCACTTTTCGTATACGCTTACCACATCCTGCCGGCGCTTGTCCACAGATTTCTGTCGGAACACCGGTGCCGCGGGCCGACTAGCGCGCGGTCTGCTTCATCAGTTCCATTTCCTGCACCACGACACCGCTTTCGTCCTTTCGTTTCTCCAGATCGTCGAAAATGCCGCCGACCATCTGCCCCACCTGGTCGACTGACCGCTTGATCTCGCTTCCGTCTTCCACCTGCCTGCCGGTGGCCTGCACCATTTCGTGGGTCATGTCCTTGATGCTCTCAACTGAACGCGCGATGCTCCTGGTGGCGCCGGCCTGCTCCTTGGAAGCCTTGAATATCTGGGAGGTCATGGCACTCACGTCTTCGATGGACATGGTGACCATCTGCACCCCCTTCGATTGTTCCTCCGTGGCGACCTTGATCTGCTCGGTCATCTCCATGGCGCGCTGGGAGCTGGTCCGAATCACCTGAAGGGCGTCACCGGTCTCCTTCCCGAGTGTGACCCCCCTCACCACCATCTCTCTGACCATGGCAATAGTATCGGCAGCGACCCGTGATTCGTTCGCGATGTCTTCGATGATGCCCGTGATTTCGCCGGTCGACTGGCCGGTCTGCAGGGAGAGGTTCCTGATTTCATCCGCCACCACGCCAAAACTCTTCCCGTGCTCGCCCGCTTGGGCGGCGATGATGGAGGCGTTCAGCGCAAGCAGATTGGTCCGCTTGGTAATGTCGTTGATCACATTGACGATGGCGTCGATGCGGGTGCTGTTTTCGCTCAGTTTCCTGATGCCGGCGTAGGAATGATCGACCGACTTCTGGATCTCCGCCAGGGCGGCAATGGTCTGCTCGACAACCGCCATGCTCTTGTCGGCCTCGACCTTGACCTGGCTGGAGACTTCGTGGGAATTGATCGTCCCCTGCTCCACGTTTTTCAGGGAACTGCTGATCTGCTCCATGGCCGACGCGGATTTGCCGACTGTGTCCGCCAGGCTGTCCAGGTTCCGGGACACCTGATCGATGGCCACCGAAATCTCGTTCACCGCCGAGCTCGTCTCGTCGACGGAGGCCATGACGCTTTCCGACGCCGAGGCGATATTGGAGGTGTTGTCGCTCAGTGATTCCACCGAATTCTGGAGGCTCATCACGTACCGGGAGTGGGACTCCCGGTTCTCCAGCAGACCTGAAAAGGTCTTTCCGAGCTCCAGGATGAGGCTGTCGATAGCGGACAACAGGTTGATCCTCATGATGGCCGATGCAGCCTGGTCGGCAAAGAGCCTGACGGTGTCGACATCGGTGTCGTTCAAGGAGCGGTGGGTGAATTTGTTGTCGATGCCGAAAAGGCCGACCGACTCCCCCTTGACCACTATCGGACAGACGACAAAGCTGCGCGACCTGATGGGACGGATGGAATTGAAGGGGGGCTGGACCTGGTACGCGGCAGAATACTTCCCGATATCCTCGATCAGGTAGAGTTTCTGCTCGGCAAAGCATTTATGGATGACCCCGGACCGCTCGTCGAGGGGCAAGGTCACGCCGGCCGGGTCGAAGCCCTCGCTTCCGGTCGCTGCGACGAAAGAGAGATGGGTCCGGGCGTTGTCCGCCATGAGGATGTTGACCCTTTCGTACCCCAGGATCTCGTGCAGTCCTTCGGCACAGAGCGACAGCACCTCCTGGACGTTCAGCGACTTCTGAATCCTGCTCCCGATCTGGTGAAAATTCTTGATATTGGTGTCGAGAACCTTGTAGCGGTTCTCGAAAATCTCCTTCTGGGAAGCGACCTCCTGATGCAGCAGATCGAGTTCAGCGGCCCTTTCGAGGAGCTCATCGCTCGCCTTGCCGATGAAATACCCGAGCCCCGCCATCACCAGTGCGGTCCCCGCCCCCATGTAGGTGTAAAGCGCCGTCTGATAGGCGCTCCTGGTGATGTCGGATACGATCTGGTCCCATATGGAGATGCCTTGCTCGGCGAAAAAGATCAGCCTGATTGCAACCCAGGCAACAGGGGCCGTTATCCCCAGAATGAATCCCAAAAAGGCGTAAAGAACACTTCTTTTCTTTGCCATGGATTTCTGCATCGTTACAACCCCTCAATGTGCAGTAGTCAGTGCATCCCGCCCTTTCGTCCATCACGGACACAACCCAAATCGCGCCTCAAACGTCGGTTTAGACTGGGCCAGACTGGAGTCTATGTCAGCGCCGGGAGAAAGTCAATAATTCTTCAGGGCCTACCGAAGGTAATTCCCAACTGCTCGGCACATCGGACCATTTCACCCGCGGGGTCCACAAGCTTCAGCTTTCGCACCGCCCGTGCTATCGGCGCTGCACCGATGGCACCACCTTTCAGGCAGACCATCTTCCCGTAGTCCTTCTGCGCCACGAGTTCAAGGGCCTTGACCCCGAACCGGCTGCCGAGACACCGATCGAACGTGGTAGGAGACCCGCCCCGCTGGAGATGACCGAGAACCGTCACCCTGATGTCCATGTCTAAACAGCAGGCAATCCCTTTGGCGACGTAATTGCCGATCCCGCCGAGCCGCTCGACGGAACTCGTTTCGGCCGCGGTCGCCTGGACCACCCGCGAACCGGCAACGGGGAAGGCCCCTTCGGCGGCAACTATAATGCTGAAGCGACGTCCCTTGCTCCGCCGGTCGGCCACTGCCTGGCAAATCCTTGCGATATCGAACGGTATTTCAGGAATCAGGATAATATCGGCGCCACCTGCAATGCCTGACTCCAGGGCGATCCATCCCGCGTAACGCCCCATGACCTCGAGGATCATCACCCTATGATGGCTTTCTGCCGTGGTATGGAGCTTGTCCAGGGCATC
>DATJLB010000030.1:0-20320 GCA_035490915.1 Geobacteraceae bacterium | reverse complement strand
CTCGACCGAAGCCTCTATGCCCCGGCCGAGGGCCTCCGTCGGGGCGGATACATCCTGGCCGAGGCGGAGGGGGGTGCTCCCGAGCTGATCCTGATCGCCACCGGCTCGGAGCTGTCGCTCGCTGTGGCGGCGCGGGAGCGGCTCGCGCAGCAGCACATCCGGGCCCGGGTGGTGTCGCTCCCGAGCTGGGAGCTGTTCGACGAGCAGCCATTAGAATACCGCGAGGCGGTCCTCCCGCGGGAGGTCACCAGGCGGCTCGCCATCGAGGCGGGCGCGCCGTTCGGCTGGGAGCGCTACGCCGGCTGCGGCGGCGTCATCCAGGGGGTGGATCGGTTCGGCGCCTCCGCCCGCGGCGAGGTGGTGATGAGCGAGTACGGCTTCACCGTGGAGAACGTCTGCCTGAAGGCACTGGAGCTTCTTCGCTAGTTTCGCGAAAAGAGGGGAGTTTATGCGGATCGGTCTCGCCGCCGACCACGGCGGCTTTTCCATGAAGGAGCGGCTCGCGGCAGCACTGCGGGAGGGAGGGCACGAGGTGACGGACTTCGGGGCTCGACAGCTCGACCCGGGAGACGACTACCCCGACTTCGTCATCCCGCTTGCCCAGGCGGTGGCGACGGGGGAGGTGGAGCGGGGGATCGCCCTCTGCAGCAGCGGGGTGGGGGCTTCCATCGCCGCCAACAAGGTCCCGGGGGTGCGGGCCGCCCTGATCCACGACGACTACTCCGCCCATCAGGGGGTGGAGGATGACGACATGAACGTCATCTGCCTTGGGAGCCTGGTGGTCGGGTACGCGCAGGCGTGGGAACTGGTGCGCTCATTCATATCCGCCACCTTCAGCGGCGCCGAGCGGCACCGCCGGCGGCTCGCCAAGGTGACGGCGCTGGAAGTGAAGTGAACTCGGGGTGCAGGAAACGGAGGTAAAGATGCAGGTCGGCATGATCGGGCTGGGACGGATGGGAGCGGACATGGTGCGGCGCCTCATGGGGGGCGGACACGAGTGTGTCGTGTACGACCTGAACGCCGCGGCGGTTGCGGCGCTCGAAGGCGAGGGTGCAAGTGGGGCGCGGACAGCCGAGGAGTTCGTCGGCAAGCTCACCAGGCCCCGGGTAGTCTGGCTGATGGTCCCTGCGGCCGTGACGGACGCCACCATCGCCACCATAGTGCCGCTCCTGGAGAAGGATGACATCGTGATCGACGGCGGCAACACGCACTACCATGACGACCTCCGCCGCGCGGATGAGCTGCGGGCGCGGGGGATCCACTACCTCGACGTCGGGACGAGCGGCGGGGTCTGGGGGCGCGAGAGGGGGTACTGCCTGATGATCGGCGGTGAGCAGGAGGTGGTGGCGCGGCTCGATCCGCTTTTCGCCACGCTCGCCCCCGGCAGGGACGCAGCCTCGCGCACCCCCGGGCCGGGTGAGGGCTTCGGGACGGCCGAAATGGGGTATCTCCGCTGTGGTCCGAGCGGTGCGGGGCACTTCGTCAAGATGGTGCACAACGGGATCGAGTACGGCCTGATGGCCGCCTACGCCGAGGGGCTGAACATCCTCCGCCATGCCGGCGCCGGCAAAGCGGGAAGAGTGGCAGACGCCGAGACGACGCCGCTTCGCCACCCCGAGCAATACCTGTACGATTTCAACCTCGCCGGGATCGCCGAGCTCTGGCGGCGGGGGAGTGTGATCTCCTCCTGGCTCCTCGACCTCACCGCCCGGGCGCTCGCTGAGAGCCCGGATCTGGCGGATTTCCAGGGACGGGTGTCCGATTCGGGCGAGGGGCGCTGGACGATCGCCGCCGCCGTCGACGAGGGGGTGCCGGCGCACGTGCTGAGCGCGGCGCTCTTCGAGCGGTTCAGCTCCCGCGGCGCGTCGGACTTTGCCGACCGGCTCCTGTCGGCGATGCGCTACCAGTTCGGCGGGCACCGGGAGAAAACGTGAGAACACATCCCTTCGACTAAACGTAAAGAAACCGGAACCTCACCACCAAGACACCGCGTCACCAAGAACACCGACCTTTGTTACCTATGAGGACCGGTGAAGGGTTTTGATGTCCTTCGTGTCTTGGTGTCTTGGTGGTGAAAAGGTTTTTCAGGCTTGGGAGGCGATGCCGATGACAACGCAGCATGAACCGGTCGTGGTGGTGATTTTCGGAGCGGGGGGGGACCTCACCTGGCGCAAGCTCGTCCCGGCGCTCTACAACCTGTTCCTCGATCAGAGGCTCCCTGAGCGGTTCGCAGTCGTCGGGGTCGCCCGGAAGGAGATCGATGACGAGCAATTCCGTCAGCGGCTCCGGTCGGGGGTGGACCTCTTTTCCCGGCGTGGCAGGGCGATCGAGGAGAGCTGGAACGAGTTCGCCTCCCGCCTCACCTATTTTGCCGGCGATTTCACGGCGGCGGAGACTGGCGCGGCCCTCGGGGAGCGCCTGGCCGAGCTCGACCGGGAGTGGGGTACGCGGGCGAACCGGGTCTTCTACCTCGCCATCTCGCCCTCCCTCGTGGAGGCGGCGGCCCGTCAGCTGGAAAGCCTCGGCATCTGCAAGGACTGTGCTCGGGACCGGCTGGTGGTGGAGAAGCCGTTCGGTCGCGACCTCGCCTCGGCACGTGCCCTCGACCACCTGTTGACCTCCCTGTTCGACGAATCCCAGATCTACCGTATCGACCACTACCTCGGGAAGGAGACGGTACAGAACATCCTCGCCTTCCGCTTCGCCAACTCCCTGTTCGAGCCAATCTGGAACCGGCGCTACATCGACCACGTCCAGGTGACCGTCGCGGAAACGGTGGGGGTGGAGGAGCGGGGAGAGTACTATGATCAGTCCGGTGCCCTGCGCGACATGGTGCAGAACCATCTCCTCCAGATCCTCTGCCTCATCGCCATGGAGCCTCCCGTCTCGTTCGCGGCAGACGAGGTGCGGAGCCGGAAGGTCGATGTCCTTCGCGCGATCCGCCCGATCCGTCCCGAGGAGGTGTATAAGGTTGCGGTGCGGGGACAGTACGGGGCGGGGGAGATCGGGGGTAAACCGGCCCTCCCCTACCCGGAGGAGCCCGGGGTAGAGGCGAGTTCCCGTACCGAGACCTATGCCGCCCTCAAGCTGTTCGTCGACAACTGGCGCTGGCAGGGGGTCCCGTTCTACCTTAGGACCGGCAAACGCCTTCCGGTCAAGGTTTCCGAGGTCACAATCGTGTTCCGTCCGGCTCCGCACCAACCCTTCCCCGCCGCCGCGGTGGAGAGCTGGCAGCCGAACCGCCTGGTACTCCGGATTCAGCCGGAGGAAGGGATCGTCACCCGGATCCAGGTGAAGCAGCCGGGGACCCGCCTCCTGCTCGGCCCGGTGGACATGCAGTTCCTCTACCGCGAGGCGTTCCGGGTTGATCCCCCCGAGGCGTACGAGACGTTGCTCCTCGACGTGTTGCGCGGCGATGCCACACTCTTCATGCGTGCCGACCAGGTGGAGAGCGCCTGGTCGGTGATCACCCCTATCCTGGAGGCGTGGGAAGCGGCGCCTCCCGCCGATTTTCCCGATTACCGGGCGGGGAGCTGGGGACCGGAGGCGGCCGACCTCCTGATCGCCAAGGAAGGGCACAACTGGCTGCAGCCGGTCCTGCATGACGTGGCCGAGAAGGGGAGCGGAGCGTGATAAGAGTCTTTCCCGACCTGGCGGCCGCGAGCCGTGCCGCCGCCGAGTTGTTCGCGGCGGAGGCGCGTCGGGCGGTGGCGGCGCACGGCCGGTTTACCGTTCTCCTCGCGGGAGGGGAGACCCCCCGGAGTGCGTATGAGATCCTGGCGGAGCCGCCGCTGCGGGAGCAGGTGCCGTGGGAAGCGGTGCACGTCTTCTGGGGGGACGAGCGGTGCGTCCCCGACGACGACCCTCGCAGCAATGCGCGGATGGCGCGAATAGCACTCCTCGACCATGTGCCGGTGCCGGCGGAGCAGATCCACCCGATCCATTGCGACCGCTCCCCGCGGGAGGGGGCTGCAGCGTACGAAGAGCTCCTGCGCGCCTTCTTTGCGGGCGGCCCCCCGCGCTTCGACCTGGTCTTTCTCGGCCTCGGGGGAAACGGTCACACCGCCTCCCTCTTTCCCGGGACCCCGGTTCTGGACGAGCGGAAACGGTGGTCGGGTGAGGTGTACGTGGCGGAGGACCGGCTCCACCGGGTCACCCTGACGGCGCCGGTCATCAATCGGGCGGCGCTGGTCGCCTTCCTGGTGACGGGGGAGGGGAAGGCCGCCGTGCTGAAAGAGGTGCTGGAGGGGTCCGCCGACCCGCACCGGCTGCCGGCCCGGTTGATCAGCCCTGGTGACGGGGAGCTTCTCTGGCTGGTCGACCGGGCGGCAGCCCGTCTGCTTCGCGAAATGACCCTCGCCGGTCCGTTTTAGTGGGCAAGCATCAATTCGGCGCCGTACACGACCGGGGTCAGGGCGAGCCGCACCGCCGTCCTGAGCGTTTCGTGGCGGGCGATGACGGCCGCGACCGGCGGTGAATGACGGTAGTAGAAAGCCACCAGTTTCCGGCCGGCGCCGCTCGCGAGGAGGTACCGGTCCCGGAACGTCCGAAGGACCCGGACGTGCGGGTCGAGGTACGACCCGTAGGCCGCGGTGGCGATGAAGCAGCCGCTTCCGACGCTGCCGCCGCCCCATCCGCCACCGCTCTGAATGGCAGTGAAGGTGGCGGTGCAGGAGGTTGGGCCGTTCATGGTGACGACCCCGTCGGCGCAGTCCGGGGCGCCGCTCCAGCCGCTGAAGGTCGAGCCGCTGTCGGCAGTCGCCGTCAGCGTCACCGTCGCACCCGCTGCAAAGCTCCCCTGGCAGTTTCCCCCGCAGTCGATGCCGGCCGGCATCGAGGTCACCCGCCCCATGCCGGTTCCCGTCTTCGCAATGGTGAGGGCAAAGGTCCCGCCGATCAGGCCGACACTGTTGGCACCCCCCTGGCTCACAAAGGCCTGTTTCCCGTCCGGTGCGATGGCGATCCCGACCGGTCCCGTACCTGCGGAGATGGTGGCATCGAGCGCGAGGTCCGACGTCCTGAAGGCGCTTACGGTGCCGTCGCCGCCGTTGACGGCGTAAACCCTGTTCCCCTCGGGGCTGGCGGCGATGCCGAGCGGGGCGGAAACACCGGCAAGGAGGGTTGTGACCACCTGGCGGGTCGATGCGGCGATGACCGTGACGGAGTTCCCCTGCGTGTTGGCGACGAACACCCGGGTGCCGTCGGGAGTGACCGCGATCCCCGCCGGGGATGCACCCGTCGGAATGGTGGCGGTCACGCTCCTGCCGGCGATGTCGTACACCTGGATGACGTTACTGCCGGCAAACGCCAGGTACGCCGTGGTGCCGTCCGGGTGGACCGCGATCCCTGCGGGAACCGACCCTCCCCCCAGCGCGCTTTCCGCGACTGCCTGCCGGGCGGCGATGTCGACGAGCGTCACGGCGCCGCCGTCAAAGTTGCCGGCAACGAAGAGGAACCGTCCGTCGGGGGTGATGGCGATCCCCTGCGGGTTCGGCCCCAGAGGTGCCGGTTGGGCGGTGCCGACCGGGACGGTGTCGAGCAGGGCAGCGGTGGTCCCGTGCAGGACGGCGATCCACCTTTTGCCGGTGGCGCCGTCATAGCAGTTTGCATACACCCGCCGCCCGTCGGGGCTCGCCACGATCCCCTGCACCGTGGTGCCGGTTCCCACCAAGGTCGAGACCATCACCTGCCTCGTGGCCGTGTTGATCATGCTGACGGTCCCGTCCCCGCTGTTTGTCACGTAGGCCCGGCGCCCGTCGGGGTTGACGGCCACCCCCTCGGGACGCGTGCCGACGGGGATCGTAGCGCTCAGGATCGGCGCGGGAAAGGATACCGCGCTGTTGAAGGGGCGGGGAGAGAAGGCCGTCCCCTTCGGAGTGGTCAGGACGAGCTGCCCCGCCGGCGTATTCTGGGGGAACCGGGTGACGAGGGTCGTGGTCGTGGCGGGAGCGATGAGCGGGGCGGTCGTCGTCTGGAAAGCGAGGTCGTTGTCCGCGGTGGTTGGCGCGAACCCCGTCCCCACCACCGTTACGATCGTTCCCGGTGTTCCTCCCGGCGGGGAGAAGAAGGAAATGCGCGGCCCGCCCGGCTTGGCGATCTGGGTGCCGGTGAAGGTGCCGGCGGCACCGCTTCCCGGCTGGGTCCAGCGGCCGCTGGTGCTCCGGGCGGTCAGGTCGAGGGCGGTCATGGTCCAGCTGTTCTGCTGGCAGGGGGAGCGGTCGAGGGTGCCGGCCGGGACGTTGTTTGCCCCCGGGGCGCCGGTCACGGTCCCGTCGGTACAGTCGACGTCGCCGCTCAGGATCATGGTCCCGCTGACCGCGGAGCCGGTCTGGGAGACGTCCGCCTCCCAGTTCCCCGTCACCTGCCCCGCCACCGGGTCGTTACCGACCCAGGTGCCGCTCCACGCCCCGGTGATGTCTGGTGGGGGAGCGGAAGTCTCCCCGCCCCCTCCGCCGCAACTTATGAGCAGCAGCGCGTTGCAGACGAGGAGCATATAGCGGGCACGAAGCAGATATGCTGTGATCGTATCGGAGACTATCATGGTACACCTCCTTTTCGCCGCGGGCCGGAGGGAACCGGCCCGCGGCGGTCTTGCAACCTGCGGCCGGTCACTTCGGGATGACGTCCTCGAAGGCCTTGGCCATCACCCGGTACCCCGCATTGGTGGGGTGGATCTGGAGCGGGTCGGCGCCGTGCCGCTCTACGAGGAGGAGGCCGTTTTTACCCTGGAAGGCGGAATAGACGTCGGCGACGGGTACGCCGAAGTTCGCCGCCACCCCTGCGACGACCTGGTTGAAGATCGGCACGATCGTCTCGGAAGCGGGTATTTCCGGGATGCTGTACAGGTTGCCGACGAAGATCTTCGTGTTCTGCAGTTCCGGGGCGCTCCTGAGCGCCATGAAAATCTGCACGAGGTTGTTCTGGAAATCATGCAGCACCGCGGCAGGATCGGCCCCGTCCATGATCCGCACGAGGTCGTTTCCCCCAACCGTGAGGGTGATCACGCCGGGGCGGAAATCCCTGATCGCCTGCGGCACCTGGTACGCCAGGACGTCGCTGCTGGTGGCGCCGGGGACCCCCGCGTTGCAGAAGAGGGTGTTCGGGACCGTGTCGAAGACGCCGGTCCGGTAGAGGAGATAGACGAACCCCTCGGTGGCGGGGATCGCCCCGTATCCGGCCGTCAGGCTGTCCCCCATCGCCATGTAACGGGTATGGGTGTCGAACTGCCAGGGGAGCTCAGCCCGGGCCGCGGCGGGGACCAGCATGCAGATGGCGATCGTGAGAATGATGAACTTTTTCATGACTTCCTCCTTTGAGTGTGATGGCTGCTCTGAATTTTCGTGTGTCGGTACGTGCGGCCTGTCGCGCGAGAGTTTCCCTGTCTTCACCCACTTCACGCCGGGTTCGATATCCTACCATGCGTGCGTCTCCAGGGAGGACGCCGCAGCGCCGGGTTTTCATTCGCCATCTTTTCTCTATCGAGAAGCGTGCCAAGCACTGCCTTTGCTCCAACGTGCCGTTGCAACGACATATTTTTTCAGAGGGGGGAGGCTTGGGGGGAAGTGGGCTTGACATTATATGAATGTGATGCATACATAATTGCATGAAGACACGTAAGCCGATGACCGATGAGGAGCGGGAGTTTTTCGCCACCGTGGCGGCCGCCGCCTTTGCCAACCCTTTCAGCCGGGAGCGGAACGAGTTCGATCGGCAGATTGCCGGGATGGAGCGCGGTGATGTGGGGCGCGAGGAGATGGTCCAGCGGGTGACCGTCCGGGTGGCGGAGCGGTTGGCACGGCTTGAGCGGGAGGGTCGTGCCGATCTGCGGCTGTATGATGAGGCAGAGCAGCGGACGGTGGGAGTGGCTTTCCTCTTCAACGTCTACCATCGATTCAGGAACGACCTCGACAGCTTCATCCCGGTGCAGCTCCGCGCCGGAGACACCCCCTGCAGGGTCCCCTTTGCCCGGGAGGCGCTCGCAATGCTCAGCCGGCTCGGCTTTGCCGAAGAGGAGGCGTGGAAGTACTTTGCCATCTTCTACCAGCTGCGGCGTGCCTTCTTCTTCATCGAGAGCAGCCTGGTGGGGGTGAGTCCCTCCATGCATACCCTCAGGCTCCACCTCTGGAACAACGTCTTCACCTGCAATATCGGCCTGTTCGACACCCACCTCTGGAAGAGGATGGAGGACTTCTCCACCCTCCTCCTGGGGGAAACCGGCACAGGCAAGGGAGCCGCGGCGGCGGCCATCGGCCGCTCCTGCTTTATCCCGTTCGATCCGGCTAAGGGGTGCTTCGTCGAGAGCTTCACCCGCAATTTCATCCCGCTTAACCTCTCGCAGTACCCGGAAACTCTGATAGAATCGGAGCTGTTCGGCCACCGGAAGGGGGCGTTCACCGGGGCGGTGGGACACCACGAGGGGGTCTTCAGCCGTTGCACCCCCCACGGTTCCATCTTCCTCGACGAGATCGGCGATCTGTCGGTCCCGGTTCAGATCAAGCTCCTCCAGGTGCTCCAGGAACGGACCTTTTCCCCGGTCGGGAGCCATGAGCGACTCAGGTTCCATGGTCGGGTGATTGCCGCCACCAACCGCCCCCTCGGGGAAATGCGCCGCCGGGGGCAGTTCCGCGATGATTTCTACTACCGGCTCTGCTCCGACATCATCACTGTTCCGCCGCTTCGGCAGCGTGTCCATGAAAATCCGCGTGAGTTGGACGTTATGGTGGGTCATCTCCTGGCGCGGATGGTCGGAGAGACGCGCCGTGAGCTGGTGGAAATGGTGCTTGACATCCTCCGCCGGGACCTTCCGCCCGACTACCCCTGGCCGGGTAACGTCCGGGAGCTTGAGCAGGCGGTGCGGCGCATCCTGCTCACCCGGAGCTACCAGGGTGACCTGGCAGCGGACGACGGGGTGGATTTTGGTGCGGCGGCGGTGGCGGAGCGGACCGTCGACGCGCAGACCCTCCTTGCGACTTACTGCCGGCGCCTCTATGAGCGTTACGGGACTTACGAGGAAGTGGCGCGGCGGCTCAGGCTCGACCGCCGTACGGTAAAAAAGTACCTGCAGGGTGAAGGGAAGGGGACTGAGGCGCCGGGTCCTGGTTGACGAGGCGGCGAGAGGGGATACAATGGGGTAGTAGCGAAAATGCGGGTTGCCCGCTCGGTTCCGAGGCCCCTAGGTAAGGGCGCCGGGACCTGCCGGGGCAGGGACACACGATGACAATCACGACTGGCTGCATGAAACCGGGGCTACATGCATACCCGGCGGACCTTGTCTCCTTTATCTTCGACAGGTGGCAAACGCCGCTGTTCCAGGAAAGGCTTCGTTCGGCCGGCTTTGATGCTTCCTTCCCGCTTCCCGACCGCGCGGTCTTCGGGCAGGTCATCTCGACCTGCTACCAGGCGAGCCTTATGCGGGAAGAGGAGCGGGAAGTACGGTTTCGCCTGATCATTCGGGCTCCAAAGCTTTTCCCCGCCGATGAAGGTCCTCCGACCGGCCTGCACCGCCTCGAATTCGCCAGGATCCGGCCTTTCAACGAATTCGAGCTGCACCGCCTGGCGCCGGCAGCCGATTTTTACCGCACCCTGATCGGGGTTTCCCTGGACGGGAAGGGGGGAGTACAGATCTGGGGGATGGTCCATTCGGGAACCCGCTGGATGCAGGTGAGCTTCGGCGGGAGAAAACCCGTTCCGCCGCTTCCGCCGGTGCCGGTGATTTATGTAACCGGCCCCGGCAGAATTTCGGTCAGCATCGGAACCGAGATGATCGCCTCCCTCAACGGCGGCCTGATCAACTGTCCGTCACTGGACGTCTTTACCTCCCCGTGGCTTTCGGAAAGCTTTGCCTCAGTCCGCTCCGAGATGTGGGAGCTGCACGAGGCGGCTCGTGCCAAGGCAGGGAAGCCGTGGGCAACTCTCCACCCCGACCTCGGCAAAGCCATCGCCCAGCAGGTGGTACGGCGCATCATCAGCGTGATCCGCAATACCCGCCATGGCGGGACCCTGGTCTACATTCCGTCGGAGATGAGTCGGGGCATCCTGGCCGAAAACCGCTTTATGACCATCAAATACCAGTTCCGCGAAGATGAGCCGCGCCAGCGCTTTCGTACCCTCATACTGCGCATTATGAACACCATTGCGGAAATCCATGGCGACCCGAAAAATCCTGGAAAGGTCATAGGCTGGGACGAGTATGCCAGTTGCCGATGCGAAGAGATTGCTCTCCTCGATGAGGCCATTTTTGACGTTGCCCATTTTATCGCCGCCCTTTCCGCGATCGACGGTGCGGTGGTGATGACCAAGCGCCAGGAGATCCTCGGTTTCGGCGGGGTGTTCTCGGGGGACGTCGACAAAGTCGAGTTGGTCACGCATGCCCTCGATACGGAAGGGGAACTCTCCGAGCAGGAGCTCAGCGAAGGTGTCGGTACCCGGCACCGAGCCGCCTATCGACTTTGTCATGAACTGCACGAGGCCATTGCCATAGTCATTTCCCAGGATGGCAACGTCCGCCTCGTCACATGGCATAACGGGTCGGTAACATACTGGGATCAAGCGGCGACAGGCATGCCCAGTTTCTGACAACGGGCGAATGTAATTAATTACTTGACTTTTCCCCGGTAAAGCTGTTACGGTCATAGCAGTCTGGGGATAACCCGGATAAATTCATTTAGAGAAAGAATCAGGAGAAAAAAGCAGATGGTAAACGGAACGGTAAAATGGTTCAATGACAGCAAAGGGTTTGGTTTTCTCGAGCAGGAGAACGGCGAAGACGTGTTCGTGCATTTCTCTGCCATTTCGGGCGAAGGCTTCAAGTCCCTTGCTGAAGGCGATAGGGTAACGTTCGAAGTGGTCAAGGGTCCGAAAGGGCTGCAGGCGGCCAACGTAACGAGAGTCTAACGACACTGCGATGAAAAAGGCCCCGGAGGAATCCGGGGCTTTTTTTATATTCTTGCCAGTAGCCGGTTTGCACGGCGCCCTATATAGTTTTTTTGCAGTGTCTCTCCTTTCGCGTATCCGTGGTTCTCCCCTTCATGCGACATCCTTAAAACAGGTATCCGATACCCCCCAGGATCACATCGGTGTCCCGGCTGTCATTGGTGCCGATCCGGTTCCAGGAGGCTCTGGTGGCCCAGTGTGGATGGAACCGGTAGCTTCCCGTCAAGGTAAAGATAGTGGACAGGAAATCACTGTTGCCATTGTAATGATCAAGGGCGGCGTAGGCCCCGACGCCGACCCCGAGAGCCAGGCGGTCATTGAAAAATTCCCGTACACCCCAGAGTTGAGCGGCCAAGCCCTCCCGCCTGACGAGACGAGTGTCCCCTTCGTAGAGCCATTCGAGGGTTGCGTCCAGATAGCGACAAAGACTGCGCCGGTATTCGACCCCGGTGGCGACCGAATGCTCGGAGTTGAAGCTGTTGACGACCGTCCGGCCGAGGAAAACCGTTACCTCGTTCGCGGGCGTCTTTTCCAGGTCGGGCGGCTCCGTGTCGACAGTCCCGGCAGCCTGCGGAGGGTCCAGCTGGTAGCCGATCCCGGCCATTGCCGACATCGTGTCGATGCTGGCCCCGGCTGCCACCCAGTTGCTGCTCACCTGAAACAGCCAGCGGCTCTCGGTATGCCAGGTCGCTGCGAGGGTTGCGACGGCCTTCCAGCCGTGGTTGTTCGTGTAGGTACCGTCCGCGTTGGCCACAGTGTCGTAATAGTAGTAGGGACCGATTCCGGCAGCAAGGGAGAGGCAACGGTTGAGCAGATTGGTGTGTCCCCAGAGCTGGAGGGTGTGCCCGTCCCGGTGGTGGACCGGAACGTGTCCCTCGTTCAGGTACGAGAGACTGGCCGAAAAATGATCGTCCAGCTCTTCCAGGTATTTCAACTGCCACGAGTACGAACCTTCTTGGTCGTTGGCAGTACTCATCGCGCCACCGAGGAGCGAGATTTCCTTGGCGCCGGCATGGCAGAGTGCGGCCACGGCAAGAATAAGCATGAGTGCGCATGAGGTAATGAACGGTACGTGTCGGAAAATCATATCCTTCCGCGGCCGGAGGCGGAGCTGCGAGTGCGTACCCCGGGTCTTATGACCCGCACCCTATGCCAGGGGAGGGCTGGGATAGTGCTCTGACGAAGAGCAGGCGTGAAGAAAAAGTTAAGCCGGGCATCCTTTTAAAGGGCCCGGCTTAACGTGTAGCCGAACTCTAATTCTTTTTACCCACCATTGTAACCGTGATGCCGCTTGTGGAGGGGGCTATGCCGTATGTGAAGGACAGAGCGAGCTTGTAGGGATTGCCTCCCCGATCCAGATAGAAGGTATCCACTTCGTTGGTGGTTATGGCGTTGAAGCTGTTTGTGGTGACGGTCAAGATCTTCAACAGCGAATTTCCATTGAACTCGGGGCTCAGTTCCCAGGTGATTGTCACCGTTGAACCGTCGCTGCCGGCGAGAGACGCAAGACTCCCGTGATCTCCGACGTTTGTAAGGCTCGGAAACATGGTAGAGGTTGATGGAACGTACGAGAGGGTCCCGAGCGGATTGGTGATTTTGTACAGGTTTCCGTTCGCCGCGAGGAAATACTTGATATTGGAAATGTTCGACACGGGGGTGTTTGCGGTCATTGTCACGCTGGATACGGAGACCGTTTGGTTCTCAAACATCGTTGACGGCCCGTCGGCAGCAAGCGTGTAGGTCCCCGACCAGGATACCCCCTGTGTATCCGCGCCGGTAAGATTAAAACTCATGGGAGGGTGCCCTGCTGTCGTGTATCCCATGAAATAGCCCCTGAATTTTGCCAGGCTCACCGCGGTGCCCATCGGCGTAGGCGCATTCACGACGGTTCCTCCGTCGCCCCCGCAACCGGACATGAGCATCATCAGGCATAAGCATGTCGTAAGCAGAAATCCTTTCATGTACCCTCCCCCGAATCACGTGCTTCTATTCATATACCACCATTTGGGATTTATGCAATCACCCCGTCGCGACTCATTGCGAGGTGTGACTCGGGGAAAAGTGCTGTGCTCTTGTAAGTGGCCGCTATCGGGGTCAGGCCCCCTGCAAGGGAGGGTTCCTGACGTGTGTTCATTGAGGTGGCTCCTTATTGTTTCTTGTGAAAGAAAGCTATCAAAGCGATGCAAAACCAGCTAAACCACGTCAGAAATACGAATATTTCCATAAGATTCTCGCTCTAACTCAAAGAGGTTTGTTTTATTCGCTCAAAACCGCAATGCGATGGTGCGGGCTTTGCGGCGCCCTTAAATTCGTCCACACGAGCCTGTCCGTAATGCAACCTATACCGTGCACCTGCCGGATGCGGGGTCGCAGGCCATGGAACTGGTACTCGGTGAAATGAAATAGCCATTACCCGCAGGACGGCGTGCAATGAGCTGCTTCGCCAAAAGCGAGTCCACCATGGTCACTACGTCGTCATCGGTTAGGTCGAAAGTCGTCTGGATTTCAATCGGTGCCACGGAAACGTGTTTTCGTATGAAGGCCATGATGGTTTCCTCATTTGCAGGCGTCAGCCTCGCGACAACCGTTCCGTTCGATAGATGCGTGATCACTGCCTGGAAATCCTGATACCTTTTGTAGCCGTGAAGAAGCGTCTCCCTATCCCCGTATCGCACAAGAAATGTTGGAAAGCCGCGAGCGTTGTACCATGCCGTTGTCGCAAGGTCTTTTTCGAAAGCCTTTTGGGCAGCGCCATTGGAGAAGTCTTCCAGAAACCGGGCAACATCCAGCCCGACTTCTGAGGCCAATTCTACGAGAACTTCGGTGACATTCGTCTGCTTCGCCTCGGCAGCGGACGCTTCACGGACACGCCGGAGAAACCTGTCGGCCAGCAGTTGATCCTGCATCTGTGCAGCCTTGCAGGCGATGTTTTGCGGGAACGTGGATCGGTGCTCTCGCGAAAAGAGCTTGAACCCTTCGGCTTGTACCGGCATCCCATGACGAGCAGAGGCCTCAAGCCAATGCCTGGCAATGTTCATATTGGAACGGTCCGGGTCGCCTCCTATGTCATTGACGCTGTCGTAAAAAGAGGTGATGTCCGCGCACAGTCCTCCCATGACAAAGCTGATTTCGACCTGGTCACCATACCGGGCTTCGAGTTTGCGCAGCACAGGTTCACTCCCCCAGCACCAGGTGCACACCGGGTCGGTGAATTCGACGATTTCTATCTTCCTCGTTATTGCTGTAGTCATACAGGTTGCTCCCTAATGTTCGGGGCGCTTTGCAACGGCGCACCGTGGTCCTTTTGCTCTGCGGGATTATCGCGTGGGATGGCTATCAGAAATCCTTCGCGAGCTCGCCAGCCTGATGTCTCGCATTTTCACGGATCTCATTTGCCCGGTCAGGGAAGGCGTCCACACCTTCGATTACGATGGGGTGGAAGTCTTCGATCCCCATGAAATTCATTATCTCGCGCAGGTATGGCACCGAATGATCTTCGGGCTTGCCGAAGTGTAACCCACCGTAAGAGTGGATGTGCAGACACTTCTTTCCTCTGCCGCGCAGTAACCCCTGGGCTCCGGCCTCGGTATAGGTGAAGGTCTTACCGACGACGCATACGTTATCGATGTACGTTTTAAGCTCGGCCGGAAAACCGAGGTTCCACATCGGCGTCACGAAGACATACTTGTCGGCAGCTATGAACTGATCGGCGTTTTTCCAGATGCGGCCGATCTTGCGCTGCTCGTCGGTGGTGAGTGAGGCGAAGCTTGCACCATTACGCATTTTCCCCCAACCGCTCAGAACATCAGTATCGATCCGCTGGATGTTGTCGCGGTAAAGGTCGAGAAAATGCACCTCGTCCTCGGGGTGATATCTGAGGTATTCATCCAGGAACCCTTTTCCAACCGAAAGGCTGCTGGAAATCTCCACAGGTTTGAGGTTGCAGGTAACGTAAAGTAACTTTGCCATGATGTTCTCCTTTTAGTGTTTTTTAGAGCTCCGCGCCGACACCGGCATGAAGCAAGCGCTGCACGTTCACAACGTTTCATCGGTCTCGAGCTTGCGCGCGCCCCAACTCCGTCCCACGATCAACAAGCCGGACGCGACGGCAAAGGCGGCCAGGGCGAAATTGACCACGAGAAAGGAATGGCGCACACCTCCGGGCGCAAGCGAACTCCACATCGTTCCCGCCACTACGCTCCCCATGGCCTGTCCGCTCACCCTGGCGATGGAGAGGAATCCGGAGGCGACCGCCTCGGTACTTTGTGGCGCCTGGGAGAGGACCGCGGCGTTGTTGGCGGCCACGAAGAGGGCGCGCCCGAACCCGATCCCCAGGAGCCCGAGTAGCACTGTCCCCGTAATTCCCTGCAGGCAAGTGGAAAGCGCGAGGACAGCGCTTCCCATCCAGCACACACGGTCGAACCCCTTCCGGTCGGACAGCCGCCCCGCCCATGGCCCCACGAAAAGGAGAATGAGCGGGGGCACCAAAAGGACCAGCCCCACCTTGGCCGGGGTCATCCCTTCTGCCTCCAGGAAGAAGGGCCACAGCATGTTGGTGCCGAATATCTGGGCGTAGAAGAGGGCGGTGGCAAGGAGCGCCAACAGGAAGCGCGGCGTGCGCAGCGCCCTGCGCACCGCTTCGCTCAGTCCCACCCCTCGCAGCTCTCCGAGACGGCCGGAGAGGAGGAAGGCGGCCATGCCAAAGGGAAGGTTGATAAAGAAGATGCTGCGCCACCCGAGGAGGTCGACCATAAAGCCCCCCAGTGGCGGACCAAGCAGGGTGCCGGCCGCAACCGCCCCTGAGACCATGCCAAGCGCCCACCCTTTTCTCTCGGGAAAAGTGGCGGCCGCGAGTCCCGGGACCAGGCCGACGATCCCCGCACCTGCCACCCCCTGGCAAAACCGCAGCGCCAGGAGCAGGGGTAGATGGTACGTAGCGGCGAGAAGAAGGGAGATGACGCTGAAGCTGAAGAGGGAAGCGCGGTATACCCTTACCGTCCCTATCCGCCCCGCCAATCCTGACAGGGGGAGAAAGGCGAGCGCAGAGCCGATCAGGTACAGCGAGGCAGCTCCCTGCACGCCGGCGGCGTCGCTTCTGAAGACGGTGGCCAAAGACGGCAGGGCGAGGTTCAAGGCGCTGGAGTCGACCGTGGAGAGGATGATGCCGATGAGCAATGCGACCAGGCGCTGATCGACGCGCGATTTTTTGGGCAGCATAAAAATATCCTCCTATCTCGTCCTGGTGGCGGCTAAAACGTCTTTGAGAGCCGAAAAACGACCTTGGTCCCTTCCGGACGGTTTTCGGCGCCAGTTTCAAAGTAACTGTTGACATAGAGGGAGACCCCGCTACTGCGACTGTCCAACTTGATGCCCGGTCCGATGCCGAAGACGCGTTCTTCGGAATTGGCTTGGCTGTGGCCATCCACCTTGTCCTCTGTAAGCTGCTGCAGCACATACCCGTTGACGCCGAACCGTACCCCCTTCACGACCTCGTAGGAAGCGGCATAGTTGGCGTGAAAGGCTTGCCCCGGCTGAACAGTCCCCGCCCCCGCCCCCACGAAAGGTTTGTCATTCTCCGAGTTCCAAAGGTAGTGGAGTCGGGCGCTCAGCTCCAGCTTCTCAGTCGGCAAGATGGTGAACGCATAGTACGGGTTGACGCTGACCAGGTTGCTACCTACATTCACCGGTCGGTTGCGGTCGTATGATCCGGTCGGCAGCGTCATGTCGAAGACAAACCGGTGAAAGTACGGCATGCCGAAGAGCTTGTGATCGGTCCACTGGAGAATGAAAGGGCTGACGATCAGGTCACCCACACCCCGCTCGCGGTCTTTGGGCCCGAAACTGGTATCCACGTCCGCATCAGCAAGTGGCAGAAGGATTTCGGCACCGTAGAAGCCGCCGAACAGCTTATATTTGGAGAGATAAGCAATATGGGTGGTGGCGCTCACTGTGGTGAGCCTGTTTGAGCCTGGAATCTTTTCCCCCCGATGGTCGTTGAACTGCCCGGAGTGGTAATAGCCGATGGTTTCTTCCGTGAGCCACCCCGGAAAGGCGATGCCGTCCTCAAAGCTCGTATCTCCAAGGTTTACAGGCGGCAGGGGGATGTCGATGGCCTGCGCAAGTCCGGCGCAGATAAACAGACCTATCCCGGCAATGACGGCAAGAACCATCCTGGCCGCCATACCGTGTCTTGCTTTCCTGAAAGACTTTTTCCCGGTCATGCTGGTGATTTCCATACGTGTTTCCTTCTTCATGACAACTGACACTCTCCTCTCTTGAAATGGAAGGTTTTCCGATTAATTACTGGTCTGCTGTTTTAGGTGGACGAGGATTCCGATGAAGCCCCCCATAAATCCGCTCATCAGCCCGCTCATCCCGTTGCCAACGGCATTTGCCATGACTGTCGCAGGTGACGGGACGGCGAAGTAGTTGATAAGGAAACTGATGACAAACCCCATAATGCCGCCGATGATCCCGTTTTTCAGTGCACTGTTCATCCATCTCTCCCTTTGCTCCGCCGGTTTTCTGGCTCCTGGTCGAAAAACTGACGACGATTTCCTGAATAGGTTATAGCGACATTCATGCCAAGAAAAAATATTCAATAAAATTAGATGGTTGTGATTTTAATGTCGCGGTAAATACCAAATGCCACAAAATAGCGCTTGTATTTATTGCTTAATATGGTAATTTGTTAAATATCACAATACTGAAAGTTGCCGTCTGGCGCCTCATTCGGAGGTTTGTCGCCGGAAGAAATCGGTGACTCCATAGTGCGCCTGCTCGAACGGCATGACGAGGAGGTCCTCCACCGGTTGATGAGCAAGCGTACGGCAACTTAGCGGGAGCATTATCAAATGACCATCAATAGAGATGAATTCTTCAGAGAGGTGACCCTAAAGGTATGCAGCAGCCTGGACATCAGGGTTGCCGTGAAACGCGCTTTCGACTACCTGCGGGAGCATTTCCCGTTGGACGAGATATACCTGGATATCCTGGACAGCCAGCTCGGGGCGATCCGGCGCATCGCACACTTTGCCACAGGTGACGGCGAGACTGCGGAAGAGATCGTGCCGTTGCCGGAACAGGTGTGGGAGTGGGCGAGAAGCCTGACCGGACCAACGATTCTCGACGCACGGACTGCAAGCGGTCATGCCAAGGCAATCGCAGCACTCGTCAAGATAAAGGGGAACTCCGACCTGGCTCTCCCTCTCCGGGTAGAGAACGAATTGGTGGGGATGCTGGTGTTGCGCGCATACGGTGAGGGGAAATACGATCAAGGACACGCAGAGCTTCTGTCAATCGTGACGGACCCTTTTGCCCTGGCGCTGGCGAATGCCCTCTCTTACCGGGAGGTGCTCCGTTACCGCGATATCCTCCTCGACGACAACCGCTTCCTGAACAGGGAGCTCCTTTCGCAGGCGGGGGACGAGATCATCGGCGGCAATTCTGGGCTGCGAAACGTCATGGAAATGGTCCGGCAGGTGGCGCCGCTTTCCAATACGGTGCTCCTGATGGGAGAAACGGGAACAGGGAAAGAAGTAATTGCCAATGCCATTCATTTCGCCTCCCCGCGGAAAGATGGCCCCTTCATCAAGGTCAACTGCGGCGCCATCCCGGAAAGCCTCATCGACAGTGAACTATTCGGTCACGAAAAGGGAGCCTTCACCGGCGCGGTCACCGAAAAGCGGGGGCGCTTTGAGCGGGCCGGTGGCGGCACCATCTTTCTCGACGAGATCGGCGAACTGCCGCCCCAGGCCCAGGTGCGGCTTTTGCGCGTGCTTCAGAACCGGGAAATTGAACGGGTGGGAGGTGACAGGCCTATATCTGTTGATATCCGAGTAATAGCGGCCACCCACCGCAACCTGGAGAGCATGGTCTCGGAAAACAGGTTCCGGGAAGACCTCTGGTTCAGGCTAAATGTGTTTCCGATCATCGTGCCGCCGTTGAGGCAGCGTAAAGAAGATGTCCCCGCCCTCACGCGTCATTTTGTTGAACTGAAGAGCCGGGAACTCGGGATTGCCATCCCCCCTGCCATTGCGCCGGGAGCGTTGGAGAGGTTGATGAACTATAACTGGCCGGGGAATGTTCGAGAACTGGAAAACCTGGTGGAGAGAGAGTTGATTCAGCATCGGGGAGGACAACTGAGGTTCGATTCTCTGTTACTTGGTGAGAAAGGCAGGGAAACACAACCCTTTACGGAAGAAAAAAGTGGCGGCCCATTAAATCTTGATGAAGCAATGTCTTTACATATCGACAAGGTTCTCGGAATGACAAAAGGAAAGATTCATGGTCCCGGGGGTGCAGCAGTGCTACTTGGCATCAACCCGAACACGCTGAGGGGGCGGATGAATAAACTTGGCATTCTCTACGGGCGGAAAAAAGGGTAGGCGGGTTCGACTGTTTAAGGTGGCCCAAAAGTACTCGCCGTAAATGGACTCGAACCCACAACGCTTTAATTGCAAAGGAATTGCGCGAGGCATAAAAAGACACCAAAAGGCGTTTGAAATGCAAATGGCCGATCTCATCGAAGAAATCGGCCATCTTTTTTATGGCTCCCCGTAGTGAACGAACTTAGAACTTTTTCTCCTGATCCAATATGTAATGCTTACCCTCTCATTTCGATAAGCGGATAACCGACGATATTCAACCGGTTCCGAGTCATCAGTGAAAAATGGCGGCCCAGCCCACGCGGCAGACGGGAGAATGACGACCAGATAAGAAGGATTCCTGGCGGCAGTTGCACGCTTCTCTCCAATCTGATGAAATTATTTCCATTCCCTGTTGTAATCCAGCAGAATGGAAGACGCAAATAATGCCACTTGAGATGGCTCATGACTCGCTGAGGGATTATAGCTAGGGAGAACCCACAGCTTTGAGGCGTTGAATCCTCTGATCCCCTCATAGAAGGAAGACACGGCCTCAAGACCAAGAAGCCTGCCAATCTTCCTCCTCCCATAAATAGGGATTAGATTCAGAACGTTGTAGGTTCCTGCCGTTAGCGTTATTTCCTTTTCGATGTAGACCCCATCCTCGGGAAGAGCAACGAATACTCTATGTAAGCCGGGGTTTAGACACAGGTTTGCTTTAAACGAATACCTTATGCCTTCTCCTGCCTCCGGATTCCATGACCCTCCAGATGCCGTTTTTTCCTCCTTTAAATCTCCTTTCACCTGAATTGCCTGACCGTCAATGTTGAGCAGAAGTGTATAGTCGGGAGTGCCACGGGAGGTTTTTGCCCACTGATAATCTGGTCTCCGGGTTTTTACCGAGGCCATTACTATTAGATCAGCTTGACCGGCTGGAACAGGGTCTTTCAGCGAAACTTCCCGGAAAACGTCGTCCCGTATTCCCACACTCGAAGCGGCGATTCTATTTGCCGCGCACCCTG
>DATJLB010000029.1:0-3975 GCA_035490915.1 Geobacteraceae bacterium | reverse complement strand
CCGCGGTGCCGGCCGCGCAGCACCCTGCCGCGCGCGCTGCGCGTTGTAGTCCTTGGCGACCAGGCCGCAGTCCGGGCAGATGTCGAACCGTTCCCCGCTGAAATTGGAGTAGCCGCATTTGGGGCAGTCGGTCAGGGTGTCGGCCCAGCTTGCGGTGACGCTCTTCTCGACGTGGAACGACGCCTTGCAGCGGGGACACTCCATCTGCCGCCCCTCGGTCGGGACGCTGGCATCGCTCACCTGGCCGGTGAGCTGGCAGTGCGGACATTCGATCTTCATGGGCTGTACCCTCCCTGACACCTGATAGATAAACCTTAAAACGGCAATTACTCACGCGACGACGCGACGACGCGACGACGAAAATCCTATAATGGAATCTTTTTATTTATGGCTTTAAAACGTTGCCTCGTTGCGTCGTCGCGTGAAACCGCTTTTTTCAATAGACCCGCTGCTCTCACGCGAAATGGAACAGGTAGCCGATCGCCCCCGCGCCGAGAATCACGAACATCGGACTTATCCGGGTAAACTGGAGAATGACGAACCCGACCCCCAACAGGAGAAAGTCCCGCAGGGAGAGGAGCGATGTTTTCCCCAGGGCGTAGGCGGCGGCGGCAACCAGTCCGACCACCGCCGGCAGGATACCGTCCAGCGTCCCCCTGACAAGTTCCATGTTACGCAACCGCTCGTAGCGGCTGGAGAGGAAGAGCATCAGCATGGTGCACGGCAGG
This sequence comes from Geobacteraceae bacterium, assembly GCA_035490915.1. Lineage (GTDB taxonomy): Bacteria > Desulfobacterota > Desulfuromonadia > Geobacterales > Geobacteraceae > JAMPXD01. The sequence goes on along the minus strand of DATJLB010000029.1, from coordinate 3,247 downwards.
AAGATGAAAACGGTCGAGACCAGCGCCCCGATCACCCCCCCCGCCTTGAAGCCGGTGAAGGTCGCCAGCATCGCCAAGGGCCCCGGGGTGAGCTGGGAAAGGGCGACGCCGTCGAGAAATTCGGAAAGGGTGAGCCAGTGGAGCCGGTCCACCATGATCCGGTGGAGGAGCGGGATCAGGACGTACCCGCCGCCGAAGAAGATCAGGCCGATCCTGAGGAATATGAAGGCGAGCTTGACGATCCCCATCAGGCATTCTCCCGTTTGTACCAGGCGCGCGCCAGCGCCCAGAGCGCGGCGACGACCAGGATCAGGAGGGCGCTGACGTTGAAAAAGGCGGAGGCGGCAAAGGCAAGGGGGGCCATCAGCCAGGCAGTCCTGCTCTTGATCTTCGCTTTCCCCATGCCGACCGCCGCCACGAGAATCAGGCCGATGACCACCGGGTTAGTCCCCTTCAGGGCGGACTGGAGCTCGGGAAGCTCGTGGAATTTGAAGTAGAGCCAGGAGAGGAAGGAGATGAGACAAAAGGAGGGGGCGATGAAGCCGACCGACGCGGCGATCCCCCCCATGACCCCGCGCAGGTAGTAGCCGACGAAGGTGCACGAGTTGAGGGAGAAGGGGCCGAGGATCTGGCCGAAGGCAAGGCCGTGCATGAACTCGTCCAGAGTGACCCACTTCTTCTCATGGACGCAGGTCCGTTCCACGAGGGAAACAACCGCCATCCCGCCGCCGAAGCCGGTCGCGCCGATGATGAGGAACACCTTGAATATCTCCCGGAGGGGAACCTGCCGCTTCGCTTCCATGGCTGCTTTATAGCAGGATATGCTTGTGCGGGCAAGGGTAAAGAATGTGGTTCCCCATCGTACCCGAAAATGGGGGATGCAACCGGTCGGGGGTGTGCGTGCGAAATGAGACGGGCCGCCCCGATCGGGGCGGCCCGTGTGCGGGTCGTGGCGTGTCCCCTGCTTACCCGGTGGTCACCGCCCCGGTCAGGTCTGACGTGCAGTGCGGGCACCGGACCGCCTTGAGCGGGATGCTCGACAAACAGAAGGGGCATTCCTTGGTCGTCGGCTCTGCAGCGGGCTGTTCGCGCTTCAGCTTGTTGATCTGGCGGACCAGGATAAAAAGGGCAAAGGCAACGATCAGGAAGTCGAGCGTCGTGTTCAGGAACAGGCCGTAATTGATCGTGGCGGCACCCGCCTTTTTCGCTTCCGCCAGCGTCTCGTAGTCGTGGCCGGAGAGGTTGATGAACATGTTGCTGAAATCCATCTTGCCGATTGCCCGGCCGATGGGGGGTGTCAGGATGTCATTGACGAAGGAGGTGACGATTTTGCCGAAGGCCGCCCCGATGATGATGCCGACGGCCATGTCGACCACGTTCCCCTTGATGGCGAATTCCTTGAAATCCTTCAGCATGCCGTTCTCCTTTTCACGGCCGGTACCAGGAGGCCGAGGAAGGAAGGAGCATCATTTATAATCCTTCAGCTGATTGATGTCCTTCTGTCCCTGCTCTTTCATCTGATTCATCTGTTTCTTCTCGTTTTCCTGCGTCTCCTTCATCTCTTTCGTTTTCTTCTCCTTCATCCCCTTCATTTCCTTTGCCTTGGCTTCACTCTTCTCCTTGCTTGCCTTGGCCTTCTCTTCCTGCTTTTTCTTCTTCTCCTTCAGCTCGTTTTCCTTTTTCATGGCCTTTTCTTTTGTCTCGCCCTCTTTCTTGAGCGCCTTCTGCTTCGCAGCGTCTTCCTTCTTCATCAGCTCGCCTGTCGGCGAGTACTCGGTCCCCTGCTCGGCAGCAAGGAGCGGTGACACAAACAGGCAGACAGCGCACAGGGTCGATACAGCAATGATGTTCCGTTTCATTCTTTACCTCCTTGGTGAATTTATATCTTCTGCCATTGTACCAGCAGATCCTTCAATCGCAACCATTCGCAGCCGGTCATTGCACCGCAACCCCGAACTCGACGCGGCTCGCGCTATCCGTTTCCTTTGCAGGGGGCTTGAAGATGTCCCCCTTCTTCTCGAAGATTCGCTCCGGCGGCAGCTTCCCCTCGGCAACCAGGAAGTCGCGCACTGTCACGGAGCGATCCCGGGCGAGCGCGTGCAGTTCCGCGTCCCCCACTACCGTGTGGGTCAGGATGAGCTTTCGCATCTCGTCGTCCGGGATATCCTTGACGAGCCCGATGATGGTGCGCGGCTTGGGAAACTTCTCCTTGCGGTAGACCGCCTTGAGCCAGGTCGACTGTTCCTCGGGATGGATCTCCATGGTTTCGGCGCTCTCCCCTTCCTTGTTCTTCTTCTCCTTGACCAGGGCAAGAAACTTCTCGGTCTTCATCTTCCTGACAAGCGCCTCGTTGCGATACCCTTCCGGGTCCCGCTCCCGGTCGACGAACCCCGCCACCTCCAGCTTCAGGGCGGGACGGTCGTGGACAGCCTGGGCCAGCTTGGCGAGCTTTGCGCGTTCGGCCTGGGTGAGGCGCGCCGATCCGGAAGCGAAGCCGACGCTGCTGAAGTCCTCCTTGCCGCCGAAGGCGGACTGAAGCAGGGCAAAGGGAGAGGTGGCCGCTTTTACCAGGAGATTCTTCAGCATCTGCAGGACCACCCCCCAGACGCTGAACTTCGGATCGTCGGTGCGCCCCTCCACCGGCAGGTCGAGGTGGATCTCCCCCTTGCGGTCCTTGAGGAGCGCCACGGCGAGGCGGACCGGGAGGCTCGTGGCCCGGTCGCTCTCTACCTTCTTGCCGAAAGTGAACTGGTCCAGGAAGAGCTTGTTCTCGGAGGCGAGCTTCTTGTTCTCGATATGGTACGTGAGGTCGAGGTAGAGTTTTCCCTTGTCCACCGTGTAGCCGAGGAACGTTCCCGCATAGGGGGTAAACGGCGAGAGCTCGATGTCGGTGAAGCTCACCTTGAGATCCACGAAGAGGTCATCCCGCAGCGGGTTGATCCGGCCGGTGATCCGAAGCGGCGACTGGTTTTCCAGGTTCCCCCGCAGGTCGACGTCGGCGAGCCTGTCGGCTTCGGAGGAGAGGCCGCTGATCCTACCGCCGAGGTTGACCATGGTGGAGGCGTACTCCGGCTGCGTGTGCCGGTCGGCGAAGGCGATGGTCCCGTCCTGCAGGGTGACCGTATCGATCCGGACCGTCCCCTTGCCGGCGGCAGCCGCGGTCGCTGCGGCAGCGGGAGGTGGTACGGCGGGTGCCGGCCGGGCGGCGTCCTGCGGCGCCGCCGCTTTTTTCGCAGGCGTGTAGAGC
>DATJLB010000028.1:0-9282 GCA_035490915.1 Geobacteraceae bacterium | reverse complement strand
AGCGGGCCTCGGTGAGGTAGTGGGCGTCGGGGGTGCGGGTCATCGGGACGTTGGAGCCGCACAGCACGATGTACGAGGCGTTGTACCAGTCGGCCGACTCGTTGACGTCGGTCTGCTCCCCCCAGACCTGGGGAGAGGCGGGGGGAAGATCACAGTACCAGTCGTAAAAGCTCAGGGCGACGCCGCCGAAGAGCTGGAGGAAGCGGGTGCCGGCCGCGTAGCTGATCATCGACATGGCAGGGATCGGGGAAAACCCGACGACCCGGTCGGGACCGTACCGCTTGGCTGTGTAGAGCGTGGAGGCGGCGATCAGTTCCACCGCGTCGTCCCAGGAAGCCCGGCGCAGCCCCCCCATGCCGCGCTGGCCGGTGTAGCTCGCGCGGGCTTCGGGATTCTCGACGATGCTCGCCCAGGCGTCCACCGGGTCGTCGTAACGGCTGCGTGCATCCCGCCAGAGATCGAGCAGCACGCCGCGCATGTAAGGGTGCTTGACCCGCATCGGGCTGTACTGGTACCAGGAAAAGCTGATCCCGCGGGTACAGCCGCGCGGCTCGTGGTTGGGAATGGCGGCGTTGAACTGGGGGTAGTCGTTCGCCTGCAGCTCCCAGCCGACGATGCCGTCCTTCACGTGGACCATCCAGCTGCAGCCGCCGGTACAATTGACCCCGTGGGTGCTCCGCACCACCTTGTCATACTGCCACCGGTTCCGGTAAAACGATTCCCACTCCCGGTCGGCCGGGGAACGGTCGTCTTTGATCCGCTCGTTCGACATTATCTGATCCTCCTCCTGTACAGGGTCAATCCCACTATTAAGCCCGCGAAGAGCCCGACTCCGGTCGCGGGATAGACGGGGCGCGAAGCCGGGGCCGCGCGGCCGGCCGCATCCTTGGCGAAGGCGACGAGCGCGGTGATCTCCTCGTCAGTCAGCGGCCGATCGGCATAGATGTGCTTCATTATCGGAAACTGGAGGCTTTTCAGCACCCCCCGGAACCCCTGTTCCCCCATTCCCTCGAAATGGTCGGAGAGGTCGACAGCCAGAGTGCCGCCGATGACCCCAGGGTATCTGAGGCTATGGCAGGCACTGCACGGCGCGCCCCCCTTGGCGAACGGCCGGGCACCGGTGAAGAACGCCTTTCCCTGGGCCACGAGCTCGGGTGTCGCCACGGTTTCCGCCGGGTGCAGCGCTTCTGCGGGTGGGGCCGCTGCTGCCGGAGCCTCGGTCGCCGGGCTTTTTTCCGGCTCGGGAGGACGAGCCTCCTTCTTCCGGCCGGACCGTGCCGCTGCGGCTGGGGTCCCCTCCTGCAGGTAGGCGACGATGGCCCGCGCATCCTCCCGGCTGATGCCCAGGTTCGGCATTTCGAAGCCGTACTTCTTGACGAGCGCCAGCTGTTCGGGGTCCTTGTCGGCAGCCAGCTTGTCAGGCTCGACGATGACCCGCACGAGCCAGTCGGTTGAGTGTGCGGCACCCGCCCCCTTCAGGTCAGGCCCCCCCGCATTGCCGCCGCCGATGGTGTGGCAGCCGGCGCAGTGCTTTTCGAACAGGGCCTTTCCTGCATCAGCCTCTGCCAGGACAGGAAGGAACGAGAGAAACAGGATGAGCAGCAGTGACAGGCGTTTCGAACATTTGCACATAAGCGTGCCCTCCGGGAATTGGTTTCTTGATTGGTACCAGTTAATATGTGGCCTAACGGCCAGAGCGCTGGCTCCGCAAGACACGCCGCATGGTGCGGTTCATCCTCTTTGAAACTATAGAACATCGTTATGCATCTTCTTTGATCTAAGTCAACAAATTGAATTTCCTCGTCAGGCCCTTTCGAACCTTGAGCATTTCCGGACTGCAGGGGCGCTATGAATCGACTCCGGCACGACCTCGGGTGCCTCATGAAAAAAGGCGCAGAGCCAACTCTGAGCCTTTATCATGAAGAATTGCCTTCCTGTCGTTTACGCTCTGAGCGCACCTTCAGGGGAGGAATGTATTTACTGCATTAATTCGATCTGTGCAGATGACCTACAAGGAAGAGACGGTTAATATCTACTTCTTCGGAGCAGCCGCTTTCTTCACCGGCATATATGTCCACGGTCCCATGGATGCAATCTGGACGATGGTCTCCTCGTCCACCCAGGCGTTATGGACAGTTTTGGGCGGTACTGAAAAATAGCTCCCGGCAGGCAGCACCATGGGATTTTCGGGCTTATCACCCATGGCAAGATTAAATTTCCCGGAAATTATCGTTACCCTCTCCACATTGTCGTGTACATGAGGGGGAATTTTGGTGCCTGCAGGAAGTTTCAGCCGCATCGTGAAAAAGCCTCGCTTGTGAGGGTCACCGTCCAAAACGGCCATCTTTGCCTCCGGCAGCGAGGCGGGACCCTCTTTCCATCGGATTTCATCGGGCGTTACGATGATCATCCTGGCAGAAGGGGCCATCTTTTTCGGTTCCGCTGCAACCCCGGCAGTAATCCATGCAAGCGAGCCCATGAAAAGAAGCGCCAACGACATCCATTGCTTTCTCATCTCTTCCTCCTGAAAGACTAAAGTAGTACCGCATAAAAAAAATATAGTGTCAGTCCTGGAAATGTCAATGTGTCACCGGGTTTACGGTGCCTCACGTAATTCCGCCATTCAATCGTCAACTAACTTTTCCAAGATTTTCGACAACCGTGTGAAAAACTGAATTTTTTACCTTCTTTTTATCTGATCGTAACAAGAATGTAACTTGAATCCTATAGCCTGTCGAAAACAAATTAGAACAGGTAGTTACAGGAAATCTATGGAAACGACGAAGATCATCCTGATTATCGAAGACGAAAAAGACCTGGCGGAATTGGTGGCCTTCAACCTGGAAAGAGAAGGATACCAGCCTGTTATTGCCCTGGACGGGCCATCCGGCCTGGAAGCCGCACAAGGGAACGCACCCGACCTGATTCTACTCGATCTCATGCTCCCCGGCATGCCGGGGATCGATATCTGTAAGGTGCTGAAAGGGAATCGGCAAACGGCCAAGATCCCGATCATTCTGTTGACGGCGAAAGGGGAAGAGATCGACAGGGTGGTTGGCTTCGAGATAGGTGCCGATGATTATGTGGTAAAGCCGTTCTCCACACGGGAGCTGCTGCTTCGCGTCAAAGCGGTACTGCGCCGCGCCCAGCCCGAAAATAGTGCGGGCAGGGTCATCAAGGCCGGTTCGATTGTCATTGACACCGAAAGGCATATCGTCACCATTGACGCTTCGGAAATCATCGTTACGACGACCGAATTCAAGCTCCTTCTCACCCTCGCGGAACGGCTTGGCAGGCTGCAGAGCCGGGAGCTCCTCTTGAAGGACGTCTGGGGCTATAACTACTCCGGCGACACCCGCACTGTGGACACCCACATCACCAGGCTTCGGACCAAACTGGGAGAAGCAGGCGGAATGATCAAGACCATTCGCGGCTTCGGTTACAAAATGGAGACGGAATGAAGGTCAACATCCGCTGGAAGCTGATGGCCTCATACCTGCTCCTGGTCCTGATAACATGCGCGGTGCTGTACTCGTTCTTCAACCGTACCTTGGGAAATTATCTGGTAGAGGAGATTCGGGACGGTCTCCTCAGTGAAGCCAGACTCGCCCGGCTCACGGTAGTCAAGGAAAGCGGCGGGATGCGGCGTGATGCGCCCCTCCTCGTTGCGGCCATTGCCCGGGAAACGAGAGCGAGAGTCACCATCATCTCGCAACAGGGAGAGGTGCTCGGAGACTCCGAGGTGCGGCCCGGCGAGCTCAAGGAACTGGATAACCATCTCACTCGTCCCGAAGTGCAGGAAGCGCTGAAAATCGGCCAGGGGTCTGCGATCCGGCATTCCGCGACGCTCCGGATGCCGATGCTCTACGTGGCCTTCCCGTTCACCGCCGCCAGCGGCGAAAAGGGCTTCCTGCGGCTTGCCCTCCCCCTTGCGGCCCTGCAGAAAAGCACGGCCAGCATCCATCCCATCATTGGCGTATCCTTGCTTCTGGCGACCTTTGTTTCCCTGATCCTCAGCTATATCCTTTCCAACGTCACCTCCCGGTCGCTCCGTACCATGTCGGCAATCGCAGGCCAGATGGGACGGGGAGAATTCGGGAAGCGGATTCCTGTTACGAGTGAGGATGAGGTGGGGGAGTTGGCCAGGGTCATGAATGACATGGCAGTTCGGATCGAAGGCCAGCTTGACAGTATTTCGGCGGAAAAAACCAGGCTGGACTCCATCTTGCGTGGCATGGGAGAAGGGCTGATGGTGACAAACCAGCACGGCGTCATCACCCTCGTCAACCCCGCCTTCCATTCCCTGTTCAACATCGGCGAAGATGTCGAGGGACGGCCGATAATCGAGATCACCCGCCATCCGGCCCTCCATGATGCATTCAAGATTGTCCTGGAGACGAAAAACGAGCGTCTTGAGGAAATCAACCTTTCTTTCGAACAGGAAAAGACCCTCCTGACCCACTGGGTTCCCCTGCTTGAAAACGAAAGGATTCAGGGAGTCGTGGCCGTGTTTCACGACATCAGCGACCTGAAAAGGCTCGAAAGGGTCCGAAAGGATTTCGTGGCCAACGTCTCCCACGAGCTACGCACCCCCGTTACCGTCATCAAAGGATATGCCGAGGCCCTCCGCTCTGACATCCAGGAGGCAAATCCCGAACAGGTGAGTCGCTTTATCGAGATCATCTACAATCATTCGGAGCGGCTGGCCCACCTGATCTGCGATCTCCTCACCCTGTCGGAACTCGAATCTGGCAGCACAGCCCTGGAACTGACGCCGATTTCCGTCGAAGGTGCGGCGAGGCATGCGGTGGCCCTGTTGGAACAGAAGGCGCATACCAAGGGGATAACGGTCGAATGGAACCGCGTCAAGGAAGCGCCGCCGGTCCTTGCCGACCGCGGAAGGCTGGAGCAGGTCCTGATCAACCTCCTCGACAATGCCATTAAATACACCCCCGGCAAAGGGTCGATTACCGTTTCGGCAACGGACGGGGGGGGCTGTGTAAAAATAGCGGTAGCCGACACCGGCCACGGCATCCCCCCCAAAGACCTGCCCCGCCTCTTTGAGAGGTTCTATCGAGTGGATACGGCGCGCAGTCGCGAAGAAGGGGGGACCGGGCTCGGACTCTCCATTGTCAAGCATATCGTCCAGCTTCACGGGGGAACCATCTCCGTGGAAAGCACCCCCGAAAAGGGCTCCACTTTTACCTTCACCCTGAGAAAAGCCTGAGGATCGCGCTGTTCACCCAAATTTTTACGAACTGTAACGCATATGTAACACACACATTCTATTATCACGATTTGTCGTAACAACCCCAAAAGGAGGAGATTCCATGCGTACCACCATCCATAAGGCAATTCTGACACTGGCCATCCTGGCGACATGCACCGTTGCCGGTACGGCCTCGGCCGAAACACTCATCAACGGCGCCGGCGCCACTTTCCCCTACCCCCTCTACTCCAAATGGTTCAGCGAGTATGCCAAGGTGGACCCCTCGGTAAAGTTCAACTACCAGTCGATCGGCAGCGGCGGCGGCATCAAGCAGATCACCTCCCAGACCGTCGACTTCGGCGCCTCCGACAAACCGCTCTCCGACGAGGAACTGAAGGCAGCACCGGGCAAGCTCCTCCACATCCCGACCGTCATGGGTGCGGTCGTGATTACCTACAACATTCCCGGCGTCGGCAAGGGGCTGAAGCTCTCCTCAGAAGACGTGGCCGACATCTTCCTCGGCAAAATCACCAAATGGAACGACCCGAAGATCGCTCATGACAATCCGGGGGTCAAGCTCCCCAACCAGCCGATCATCGTCGTCCATCGGTCCGACGGAAGCGGCACCACCAGCATCTTCACCGATTACCTCTCCAACGTGAGCGGCGAATGGACACAAAAGGTCGGCAAGGGTACCTCCGTCAAGTGGCCGATCGGCCTGGGCGGAAAGGGGAACGAAGGGGTTGCCGGCCAGGTCAAGACCACCCAGTACACCATCGGTTACGTGGAGCTCGCCTACGCCTTCGAAAACAAGCTCCCCACCGCCTCTCTCAAGAACAGGGACGGGCATTTTGTCGAGCCGACCATCAAGAGCACCAGCTCCGCTGCGGCGGGGGCAGTCAAGCATATGCCGGCCGACTACCGGATATCCCTTGTCAATCAGCCGGGCAAGGAAGCTTACCCGATCGTGGGCTTCACCTACCTCCTGGTCTACGAGCAGCAGAAAGACCCGGCCAAGGGGAAGAAACTGGTGGATTTCCTCAACTGGGAATTGAAGAAGGGGCAAAAGATGGCCGCCGCCCTTCTCTATGCGCCACTCCCGGAAAATGTGGTACGGATGGTGGAGAAGACCATACAGAGCATCAAACCCTGATTTTAGCGCTCTGATTCCATGCCCGGACGGAAGACTCCACCTTCAACCGTCCGGGCTTTTTTTCGGGCATCGATGAACGGTAGCAGGCGTTATCATAGGGTAAGCGAAAATCATGAGCACTGCCTCTGAAGAAAAGCTGGAGATAGCCTTGACACACGAAGCAGAGAACCATAAATGGCGGATGGACAAGAAGGCGGGCGGTGACGCCGCTTTCAAGGGGATGACAGCCCTGTTCGCCTTCGCAGTCCTGGCGATTCTCCTCCTGATGTTGGTGGAGCTGGCCGGAGAGAGTTTTCCCGCCATGAGAAAATTCGGCTGGCGCTTCGTACCCGGAAAGGAGTGGGACGCTGTCCAGGGCTTGTTCGGCGCCCTTCCCTACCTCTGGGGCTCGGTGGTCTCGTCAGTCCTGGCGCTAGCTCTCGCCACTCCCCTCTCTGTGGCAACCGCCCTCTTCATCACCGAGATCGCGCCCAAAAAGGTGGGAGGTCTGATCGCCTCGCTCGTGGAACTCCTCGCCGCCATCCCGAGCGTCATCTACGGTCTCTGGGGGGTCCTGGTCATGGCCCCCTGGCTGCAACGGACCGTACAGCCCTTCCTTGCCGAGAAGTTCGGCTTCCTTCCCTTCTTCCAGGGCGCCCCTTACGGGGTGAGCATGCTCGCCGCCGTCTTCATCCTGATGATCATGGTGGTGCCGATCATCACCTCCATCACCAAGGAGGTCCTCCTGACCGTTCCCCAAAGCCAGAAGGAGGCGGCCGTCGCCCTCGGGGCGACCCGCTGGGAGATGATCCGGATGGCGGTCCTTCCGTACGGAAAGTCGGGCATCCTGGGGGCGGTCATCCTTGGCCTCGGGCGCGCCGTGGGGGAGACCATGGCGGTCACCATGGTGATCGGCAACACCCCGCAGATCTCGCTGTCGCTCCTCGCCCCCGCCTACACCATGCCGAGCGTCATCGCCAACGAGTTCGCCGAAGCAACCTCCAAGATCCACACCTCGGCACTGATGGAGATCGGCCTGATCCTCCTGTTTGTCACGCTGGCCATCAACATACTGGCGCAGTTCCTCCTCTGGAGCGTCACCCGGGGACAGAAGGGAGGAGGAAGGATATGACTCAACTCACCCTGCGAAAGCTCAAGAATTCGGGAATGACCCTCGCAATGGCTGCCGCCACCCTGGCGGTGCTCATTCCGCTCATCCTGATCTTCATCCATATCGTCAGGATGGGGGCGAGTTCCATCAGTCTCGATTTTTTCACCCAGATCCCGCGCCCGACCGGCGAAACGGGAGGCGGGATGGCAAACGGCATGGTCGGTTCCGCCCTCCTGATCGCCCTCGCTTCTGCGTTCGGCATTCCCGTCGGTATATTCGGCGCCGTCTACCTGGCGGAGTTCGGCGGGGGAAGGCTCTCGGGCGCGATCCGTTTCAGCGCCGACATCCTCGCCGGCGTCCCTTCCATCATCACCGGGATGGTCGCCTACGCCCTGCTGGTGGTCCCGATGAAGGGGTTCTCCGCCTTGGCCGGGGCGTGCGCCCTGGCGCTGATCATGATCCCCATCGTGCTGAGGACGACCGAGGAACAGCTGAAACTTGTCCCCACCACCTTGCGGGAAGCCTCGCTCGCCCTCGGGGTGCCGCTCTGGCGCACCACCCTCAAGGTGACCCTGCACAGCGCCATGAAGGGGGTAATGACGGGCATCCTGCTGGCCATCGCCCGGATATCCGGGGAAACCGCGCCACTCCTCTTCACCGCCCTCGGAAACCAGTTCTGGGGGAAAAAGCTGACCGAACCGATCGCCGCCATGCCGCTTCAGATCTTCAGCTTCGCCATCGCCCCCTACGAGGACTGGCACCGCCTCGCCTGGTCCGGCGCCCTGGTGCTGGTCACCCTCATGTTCACCCTCAGCCTGACGGCACGCTATCTGGGGAGAAGCAAACAGAAAAATTAGTGCGGAAGCGCGCTGACCGAGGTATTGAATGAACACCAAAGTCCAACTCGACAACCTGAATGTCCATTTCGGCGAGAACCACGCCGTAAAGAACGTCTCCATGACGTTTCGCGAAAACTCGGTCACCGCCATCATCGGCCCCTCCGGCTGCGGCAAGTCGACGGTGCTCCGCTCCATCAACCGGATGCACGACCTGACCCCCGATGCGCGGGTCACGGGAAGAGCGTTTCTGGATGGGAAGGATATCTACGCCAATGGCGCCGACGCGGTGACGATCCGGCGCCGGATCGGGATGGTGTTCCAGAAGCCGAACCCCTTCCCCGCCATGTCGATCCATGACAACGTGATCGCAGGCTATCGCCTGAACGGCAGGATCAGCCGCGACGAGGCGGACGGGATCGTCGAGTCGAGCCTCAAGAGGGTGGCGCTCTGGGACGAGGTGAAGGACCGGCTCAGGGCGAACGCCATGGAGCTCTCCGGCGGCCAGCAGCAAAGGCTCTGTATCGCCAGAACAATCGCGGTGAAGCCCGAGGTGATCCTGATGGACGAGCCCGCCTCGGCCCTCGACCCGCTCTCGACCCTGAAGATCGAGGAACTGATCGAGGAGTTGAAGGAGAAGTACACCATCATCATCGTCACCCACAACATGCAGCAGGCGGCCCGGGTCTCCGACGTCACCGCCTTCTTCTACCTGGGTGAGCTGATCGAGTGCGGCGAAACCAAGAAGATCTTCACCACTCCGGAGAAGAAGCAGACCGAGGATTACATAACGGGAAGGTTTGGGTAAAATAAACCAGTTGAACATTGAATATTGAACATTGAACAAGGGGTTTAAATGGAACGGGAGCATTTCAGCAAAATTTACGACACGGAACTGAACGAGATCCGGGAGAAGCTCCTGGAGATGGGGGGCAAGGTCGAGACGATGATCGACAACGCCATGAAGTCGCTGGTGGAGCGCGACTCTCAGCTG
>DATJLB010000027.1:0-7933 GCA_035490915.1 Geobacteraceae bacterium | reverse complement strand
TCCCGAAGAAAATAGGGAGCAGTTGAAGACTGTTGTGTGGACTGCACAGAAAAGGGGTTGCGAATATTTCGCAACCCCTTTTCCCTTTTCCGGCACCCTCCGCCACAGCTCCACATGGGCACTATATCCTGAGGATCTGGGCCGAGATGCGGATGAACTTCCTCTGTCGACTAGAACGGGTAGAGCAAGGCTGCCTGTAAATCCTTCGTGGTACCCGTTGTTTCACGATTGTTTATCCAGACAACAAGGGAGTTGCTTGCTCCCGTAGCGGCAACAGGATAAATATAGCTGTCATAGTTTACTGTTGGAGAGCCGGAAATCGGGAAGACGGCACCTCCGGTTGCAAGGCTCACCACTTGGCCATTCGCACTAACCCGTGCCCCGTAAATTCCCCCCGGCGGACCATAACCTGGTACTTGCCATGCTACGAGGAAGTAATTCCCGAACGGGGCAACAGTAGGACTACCCGTGATATTCAGGGACGTGTCAATGGCGATGCCACCCGTTGACGCCGGGCCATCAAGCAGGCTGCCATCGGTGCCGATCCGCGTACCATAAATGGCCGGATTGCCAAAAATGTTGTTACGGAAATCGAGCCAGACGGCCAGGTATTGCCCGCCGCTGAAAGTCAGCTGGGGAGAGTCCTGAGTAGCTGGAGCCGTTGAGACGGGGATACCTGCCGGGTCAAGGACGGTACCGTCGGGTTTCACTCGCGTGGCATAGATGTCGGTGTCGGCCGCAGGTCCGGAACCGCTTCGGGTGTCACGCCATGCCACCAGGTAGTTTGTCCCGTCGAATGCCACGGTCGGCTCGATCTGCTCGCCGGGAGCCGCAAACAGCGAGAATTCCCTGAGTACCTGCCCTGACGGCGTTACCAGTGCCCCCTGAATGTCATACTGGCTGCTGAATTGCTGCCACACGACGAGGAAATTTGTGCCGTCAAACGCTATGGCCGGCTCGAAGTTGGTTGTGGAGGGGTTGACGGAAGAAACGGCGATGCCGGCCGGGCCATCGAGGACAACGCCTCCAGGGGTGATGCGGTTGGCGACGATTTGTCCGTTGCGAGTAAAAGCGACGAGATATTTACCGCCGCCGTAAGCAACCCCGGAACGGTTGCTGCCAGGCCCACCGATGTCAAAGCTCGCCACCACGGTATCTGCAGGGGTGATAATGGTCCCCGTCATTGTATCAGTTGCTCCGGCAACCCGTCGTGAAACGACCAGATAATTGGAACCATCGAAGGCCACAGCCGGTCTGCCCGGTGTCTCCGTGTCCGAGTCGGCCGGAGCGATGCCGGCGGCCAGCGTTTCCTCGGCCACAATGCCTTTACCCTGGCCGTCCACCAGATAGCCGGTCAGCTCTTCTGTTCTGTTGGTGGAAAAGTTGGCTGCGGGGATGGAGAGGGTTGCCGATTGCTTGATGATTCCCACCCCGCTGGCCAGATAGATTGCATCCGACTCGGTAGCCGGTACCGCTGCGCCGTTCGACGAGAGTGTGAAGGTAAGGTTTTCTGTCCGTACCACCCGGGCAACCGAGGGAAAGATGCCGATAGAAAGGAAAACCGTCTCAAAATCGGCTACGGTGACCGTTGCCGACACAGCGACCTTATCGTTAATGCCATCACCATCGAGATCTACGCCGGAGTCAAGACCGCTCTTGCTGTACTGGGAGAAGCCCGTTCCTGCCTGCACGGGGAAAAGTATTTCCGGGTAGGGGACGACCTGGCGAGTGATGGTGTCGGTCGGGTCGTTGTTTCCGTAGTTGAAAACCCCTTTGTCCGTCTTGGTGTAATAATTATCGTATGTCGTGCCACCGTTGAGCGAGCTTGTCATTGTTACGACAGTAGTATCGGTGCCATTGATCATTTTTGTTCCGGTGACTTTTGCCGTGTTGAAATACTCAATCTGCCCCTGGCCGGTCGTTGACTCCACACCATGGTATCGCCAGGTATTGCCCATGGTAATGGGAAAGAGGTTAGTTTGATCGCCAGGCCCTGGCCCCGGTTGTGGATTAGGAGCAGGAGCAGAGGCAGAGCTTCCACCTCCTCCACCGCCACAACTCGCGATCAAAAAGGCAACACTTACCAAGAGGATAATTCCAATTATCTTTTTCATGGTGTCCTCCTTTATGGTGCTGGTGTGGACTTACTGGAATTCCTTCGAAAACAAAAAATGGCCGAACCATCCAAAGGGTCAGCCTTCAGCAGCTCGGCCATCTTCATGCTGAAGATCCGCTGCTTTCTGTCCCTTCCTCACGGAAGGTTTGGTTGTGTCGGGCAGTACAACATTGTAAATATTTAATCAATATCACTATCACACTATCTCAATCCCGATCTTTGTCAAGCTGGCAGGGAGGGGGCAGGGGGGCAGGCCGCTCCTCACCCTCTTGTTGTTCATACATTGGTTGCGGCTACCCTTGACGTTTCAATCTCAGAGTATAAACTTAAAAGGTTTAAAACCAATGATAGACGACAATACTTAACCATTCGCGAGAATGGGGCGGAAAGCCTACTGGGTCTCACAGAGACAGCCGGGTTGCCGAAATATCACACCTGATATTGAAGCTTCCCGGCTTTTTTTATGCCCGCGGAGGAGGTGGTGACAAAGTGCGAAGGGCAAAAACGACGGAGAAGGAGGTGATGGAGAAACAGGGATATTTGTAGCGAGCACCATCCATCGTGGACAGGCTTTCCGGTAGCTCAACGGAAATTGCCCGTTCGAAGATGTTGGCGGCATTGACTCCACACAATCTACATGGGCGCCATGATATGTGGAGTAGCCAGTGGCGCAACCAGCCAACCTTACTAATCTATCAAGAAATGTGAGGAGGCATTAAATGAAGAAAATTATCACACCGACAGTCGCTCTTGTGCTATGCGCGTTCGGGACGGCTCACGCCGACAGCAGCGGCAATTTCACCGCGACAGGCACATCGGCGTCATGTGTAGCGACACCGGCCGTATTCAACAGCGACACCGGCGACTTCGGGGAGGCTACCCTCAGCGGGGGGACACAGTTGCAGTCGTTCACAACTGCAATCCAGACACCCAATGGTCAAGGCACCACGTTACTCATCAGGCCTTCGCTGGACACCGGCCTGTTCACCGCAACCAAGCTCTCGACCACCATCAACAACGCTACGGCCGATGTCGGGATCGACGTCTGCGTGTATGTCGATCCGACACTCGACGCAAAAGGGAATGTCATCAATGTCGGATTGCCGGTAAAACCGACCAATTGCGTGGTCTACGATCAGAGAATCCAACAGGTGAGCAACACCCTGTTTGGTAACCTGTTGGGCTGTGTATCCACGACTACCGCGCAGGCCTGCGCGGGAAATGCCGACTGCTCCAACTTGGGTGCCGGTGCTGTTTGCGGCAACACCGGCTACTGCCAAACCCCGGCCCCTGGATGCAACTTCGAGACTCTATTGACCACGCTTTCCGCGCATAGCTTCGACTTCGTGGCGCCTGTGGGCAACGGAACGCATAACGTGGTCTTGCAGTGGGGTATGATAGGCACGAACAACAATACGGTCGGAGGAAGTACTGCCGCGTGCGTCGGGCCTGTGAGCCTGACCGTTCAACAGGTGAAGAACTTCAGCAATACCCAGGCAATCAGTTTCAACAGCAATTAGGCATTGGTTGAAGGAATGTCCTTGCCTGCCGACATGGAAAAAGTTAGAACTGCGTCCGGCAGGGGACGCCAGCAATCAGTTTTTTGGCCCCGGAGATGGTCTCCGGGGCCTTTCTTGTCCGTTGTCATCTGAATCGTCATGAAGCCTCGCCGGCTTCGATCACACGGTGCCGTTTACATGAGGGTTACGGCCGGATACGATGCGCCGGTGTGTCGCATACGCCACACAAACCCCTTGTCTCACTATCTCCGATGTGCTACAAAGGAATCCGTCAATTCACCGAAAGGAGTCAGCCGATGGCCATCGCCGCCAAGATCCAGACCTGTATCGAGAGCGCTTCCTGGATTCGCAAGATGTTCGAGGAGGGGGAGCGGTTGCGGAAGATTCACGGGGCGGACAACGTCTACGACTTCACCCTCGGCAATCCGAATGTGGAGCCGCCGCCGGAGTTCGCCGCGGAGTTCAAAAAGCTTGCCACGGAGCCGATGCCCGGGATGCACCGCTACATGAGTAACGCCGGCTACGACGAGACGAGGAGCGCCGTGGCGGAGATCATCGCCGAGGCCTCCGGCCTGCCGGTGACCGGCGCCCAGGTGGTGATGTCCTGCGGGGCGAGCGGGGCGCTGAACGTCGTCCTGAAGACGATCCTCAATCCGGGGGAGGAGGTGATCATCCTCGCCCCCTATTTCGTCGAGTACAAGTTCTACATCGACAACCACGGCGGCGTCCCGCGCGAGGTCTGGACCGACCGGGAGACCTTCCAGCTCGACCTCGCCGCCATCGAGGCCGCCATCACCGACAGGACGCGGGCGATCATCGTCAATACCCCGAACAACCCGACCGGCACCGTCTACCACGAGGAGAGCCTGCGGGAGCTGGGACTGATCCTGCAACGGAAGGAGCGGGAACTGGGGCGGCAGCTGTTCCTCATCGCCGACGAGCCGTACGCCCGGATCGCCTACGACGGCATCCGACTCCCCCACGTCTTCGCCCACATCGACAACGCGGTCATCGTCACCTCCCACAGCAAGGACCTCGCCCTGCCGGGCGAGCGGATCGGCTACCTGGCGGCGAACCCCCGCATGACCCACGTGGACCTCTTTATCGAGGGGGCGATCTTCTGCAACCGGACCCTCGGGTTCGTCAACGCCCCGGCCCTCATGCAGCGGCTGGTGGCGCGCCTGCAGCGGCACTCGGTCGACATCGACGCCTACCAGGAAAAGCGGGACATCCTCTACCACTACCTGACGGAGATGGGTTTTTCCCTGATGCGCCCCGCGGGCGCCTTCTATCTCTTCCCCCGCTCCCCGTTTGCCGACGACGTGGAATTCGTCAGGCTGGCGCAGCAGCACCACATCCTCCTGGTCCCCGGCGCCGGCTTCGGTGCGCCGGGTTTCTTCCGGATCGCGTACTGCGTGGACAAGGAGATGATCGAACGGAGTCTTCCCGCCTGGCGCAACCTGGCGAAGGAAGCGGGGTTATCATGAGCGCAACGATACTGATTGTGGACGATGAAGAGAGCATCCTCAAGGCCCTCGGGGGAATTCTGGAGGACGAGGGGTACAGGACCCTGTATGCCGCGGACGGCATCGAGGCGCTGGAGGTCGTCCAGCGGGAGACCCCCGATCTGGTCATGCTGGACATCTGGATGCCGCGCATGGAGGGGCTGGAGGCGCTGCAGCGGCTCAGGGAGATCCATCCCGGGCTGGTCGTGGTCATGATGTCGGGGCACGGCACCATCGAGACCGCCGTGAAATCGACCAAGATGGGGGCGTACGATTTCATCGAAAAGCCCCTATCCCTGGAGAAGGTGATCGTGACGGTCAACAACGCCCTCGGGGTGAACCGGCTGCGCCAGGAAAACGCCTCCCTGCGCGGGATAGTCCTCCAGGACCACGACATGATCGGCACCTCGCAGGCGATGAAGCGGCTGCAGGAGCAGATCGGGCTGGTCGCCCCCTCCAGCGCTTCGGTCCTGATCACCGGCGAGAACGGTACCGGCAAGGAGCTGGTGGCTCGTGCCATCCACTACTACAGCCCGCGCCGGGACAAGCCGTTCGTCGAGCTCAACTGCGCCGCCATCCCGGAGGAGTTGATCGAGTCCGAGCTGTTCGGCCACGAGAAGGGGGCGTTTACCGGGGCGGTTTCCCAGAAGAAGGGGAAGTTCGACCTGGCCGACAGCGGCACCATCTTCCTCGACGAGATCGGCGACATGTCGCTGAAGACCCAGGCAAAGGTGCTCCGCATCCTGCAGGAGAGGAAATTCGAGCGGGTGGGGGGGACCAGGACCATCGAGGTGGATGTGCGGATCATCGCCGCCACCAACAAGGTCCTGGAGGACGAGATCCGGCGGGGAACCTTCCGGGAAGACCTGTTCTACCGGCTGAACGTGGTGCCTTTCCAGGTCCCGCCGCTCAGGGAGAGAAGGGAAGATATCCCCGTCCTGATCGAGCACTTTCTCGATCTCTTCTGTCGTCGCGAAAGCCGCGACTGCAAGGAGATGGCCCCCGAGGCGGTGGCCCTGATGAAGGGCTACGATTGGCCCGGCAACGTGCGGGAATTGAAGAACATCATCGAGCGGCTCGTGATCATGACGCCGGGCCGGACCATCACCGAGATGCACATGCCCGCCTACCTCGCCGGTAAGGACGCCCGGGAGGATGGGGGGCGATTCGACGGCTTCCGCGATGTGAGCTCCCTGCGCGAGGCGCGGGAAGAGTTCGAGAAGGAGTTCATCATCCAGAAACTGGAGGAGAACGACTGGAACATCAGCAGGACGGCCGAGGCGATCGAGCTGGAGCGGAGTAACCTCCACCGCAAGATCAAGACCTACGGCATCAATCTGCGGAAGTAGGGGGAGTTTTTGCCGGCTTCATCTTTTTGTGGAGCCCTTGTCGGGAGATCCCGAGGAGGTCCGCGGCGGCGCCCGTTTTCCCCCTGGTGAGCTTTAACGCCCGGGCAATCAGGTAATCTTCCGCCTCTTCGATGGTCGGGAATTTGCCGAAGAGGAGCGAAAGGGGGTCGGGCTCTTCCAGGTTCGTCTCCGGTGGATGCCCGAATGATGCGGGGATTGCGCCCATCAGGGTGGGGAAGTGGCTGTAGGAAAGTATCCCCGTGTGGTGCCGGGCGACCGCATCGAAAACCATCGCCTGGAACTCCCGGATGTTCCCGGGAAAGTGGAGCGACGCAAGGATCTCCGCAGCTTCGGGGGAGGGGACCGGCTTCGCCTTGTTGAAAGAGTGTGCCGCCTCCGCGATAAAATGATTGAGGAGGAGAGAAATGTCCTCGATCCTTTCCCGCAGGGGAGGAAGGTGGATATGGTATGTGCAGAGCCGGTAGTAGAGGTCCTTCCTGAATTTTCCTTCCGTCAGCGACTGCTCCAGGTCGTGATTGGTGGCGACGATGATCCTCGCGTTGCTCGTTCTCAATGTGTCCGACCCCAACGGGTAATATTCTTCCTCCTGCAACAGCCGGAGCAGCTTGACCTGTGACAACGGGCTCAAATCCCCGATTTCATCCAGAAACAGGGTCCCCTTGGCCGCCCTGCTGACGAGCCCGTCCCGGTTTTGATCCGCGCCGGAAAACGCCCCCTTTTTATGGCCGAACAGCGTATCGGAAAACATCGCGTCGTCGAGACCTGCCACGTTGATGGCGACGAATTCTCCGGAAACCCCGCTCAAGGTGTGGATGGCGTGGGCCATCAGCTCCTTCCCCGTTCCGGTTTCGCCGGTTATCAGGATCGATTGCCGGGAGGGGGCGATCACTTCCGCGTACTGGAATATGGCGCGCATTTTCTTGCTGCAGGTAATGATGTCTTTGAAGGCGTCGGCATGTTCCAGCCGGTCGGAGAGCAGGTAATTCTTGAGGGAGGAAATTTCCTGTTGCAGGGAATTCATCTTGACCGCCTTCGCCACCGCGGCTACGAGCGAATTCGGCTCCACCGGTTTCAACAAATAATCGAAGGCCCCCGACTTCAGACAGTCTACCGCGGTTTCCACTTCGTCCAGGGCGGTCATGACGATGACGGGAGTGCCCGGGAATTCGGCGATGATCGCCTGCAGGAGCTCCAGTCCCGAAAAGTACGGCATCATCAGGTCCAGGATCACCGCCGCGACTTTCTGCCGGGCGAGCAGAGGGAGAACCTGCCGGCTGTCCTCGATGGTCAGGATGTTGTGGATCCCCTCGCCCTCCAGGGTAAGCTTGGTCAGCCGCAGAATTTCCGGCTCATCGTCAACCAGCAGGATCGGGTACAGGGCCATGTTTTGTGTAGCCATACGGTTCTCCTTGCCCGCGGAAC
>DATJLB010000026.1:0-4224 GCA_035490915.1 Geobacteraceae bacterium | reverse complement strand
AGACTATGAAAGTCGGAATCGTCGGTTGGCGCGGTATGGTAGGTTCGGTCCTCATGCAGCGGATGCAGGAGGAGAACGATTTTGCCCTCGGTTTTGAACCGGTGTTCTTTTCAACCTCCCAGGCGGGCCAGGCTGCCCCGATGAACGCGGGCGTCCTGAAGAGCGCCGATGATATCGCCGAACTGAAGAAGCTGGATATCATCATCACCTGTCAGGGGGGGGATTACACGAAAGCGGTTCACCCGGAGCTCCGGAAGCAGGGGTGGCAGGGGTACTGGATCGATGCGGCCTCGACGCTGCGGATGGAGAAGGATGCTGTCATCATCCTCGATCCGGTGAACCGGAACGTGATCGATGCCGCCCTCAAGAACGGCCAGAAGGACTTCATCGGCGGCAACTGCACCGTGAGCCTGATGCTCATGGGGCTCGGCGGGCTGTTCCGGGCGGGGCTCGTGGAATGGCTCTCATCCATGACCTACCAGGCCGCCAGCGGCGCCGGCGCTCCCAATATGCGCGAACTACTCTCCCAGATGGGGGTCCTGCAGGGGGTGGTTGCCGATGAACTGAAAAACCCCGGCTCCGCTATCCTGGAGATCGACCGGAAGGTGACCGCGACCCTGCGGGACGGCTCCATGCCGATGAAGGAGTTTGGAGGCTTCCCCCTCGCGGGGAACGTCCTTCCCTGGATCGACCGGGAGGTGGAGGACGGTCAGAGTCGGGAGGAGTGGAAGGGTTACGCCGAGACCAACAAGATCCTCGGCACCACCACCCCGATCCCGGTGGACGGCATCTGCGTTCGGGTAGGCGCCATGCGCTGCCACAGCCAGGGCATCACCATCAAGCTGAAGAAAGACCTGCCGCTGGCGGACATCGAGCAGATCATCGCCAACGACAACCAGTGGGTGAAGCTGGTCCCCAACACCAAGGCCGAAACCCTGGCCGGGCTCACCCCGGCGGCGGTCTCGGGACTTCTGACCGTGCCGGTCGGCCGGGTGCGCAAGATGAAGATGGGGCCGGAGTACGTCCAGGCGTTCACCTGCGGCGATCAGCTCCTCTGGGGGGCGGCGGAGCCGCTGCGGCGGATGCTCCGCATTCTCATGGAGAAGTAGCACGGGATGCGCTTTCTCAATATGCGCGTTCCCCGGTCATTTCTAAGACACGGCGCCCCTTTCGAGGGGCGCTTTCATTTTGGGCGGAGAGGTCCAAAGGAGGCACTATGAGCAAACTGTGGAACATAGCAATAGTGGGCGCGACCGGGGCGGTCGGCGGACAGCTGATCGAATGCCTGGCAGAGCGCGCATTCCCGGTCGGGAAGATGAAGTACCTGGCGAGCGCTCGGAGTGCCGGTGACGCGCTGGAGTTCGACGGGAAACCGGTGCTGGTGGAAGAGCTCACCCACGATTCATTCGAGGGGGTCGAAATTGCCTTCTTCGCCGCCGGGGAGGAGTGTGCCCGGGAGTTCTGTCACTCTGCGGCCCGAGCCGGTGCGGTCTGCATCGACACCTCCGGCGCATGGCGGATGGAGGAGGGGGTGCCGCTGGTCGTACCCGAGGTGAACCCGCACGCGATCGCCCGGTACACCGGGAAGGGGATCATCGCCAGCCCGGGCGCGGTAACCACTCAGGTGGTGATGGCCCTGAAACCGCTCCACGACCATGGTGGCGTCGAGCGCGTCGTAGTTTCCGCATTTGAAGCGGTCTCCGGTGCGGGAAAGAAGGCGGTCGAGGAGCTGCAGCGGCAGGTGACCGACCTTCTGCAGGGGAAGTCCCCCGAGTGCACTGTCCACCCGCACCAGGTCGCCTTCAACTGTCTGCCGCAGGTCGCTGCCTTCGGCGACAACGGCTACACCATGGAAGAGATGGAGATCGTGGCCGAGGCCGGAAAGATTCTGGAGGCGGAGGTGCGCGTCACCGCTACTGCGGTGCGGGTACCGGTCTTCTACGGCCATTCTGCAGCGGTCAATGTCCAGACCGCGAAAAAGATTTCCACCGAAAAAGCACGCGAACTCCTTGAGGAGGCCCCCGGCGTTGACCTGGTGGACGATCCGGCCGATGGCGTCTATCCGATGGCGATCGATGCGGTCGGCCAGGATCTCGTTCTCGTCGGCCGGGTTCGCGAGGACGCATCGGTCGTGAATGGCCTTAACCTCTGGGTGGTGGCCGATAACGTCCGGAAAGGTGCGGCGACCAACGTGGTCCAGATCGCCGAGGTCCTGATCGTGGAATACCTGAAGTAATGCCGTTTCTTCGCGGGGGGTGTATTTCGCCCCTGGGTCTCCCCGCGATTGACTTTTACGCATGCCATGCAATGATCATTGTAGGAGTCGACGTCCGTGGCGTGGCAACCATTGGTGCCGAGGTGCAGCGAAAGCTCCTTCCCTGCGATCGCCCGGCCATCCCGAGTTCGAGATTGCGGCGATCTGTCTGCCGGCTCGCCAGGCGGGGGGAGATTTTTACGATTGGCAGGAGACGCTCCCCGACGACATGACCATTCTCGTGGCGCGCAGGCGGCAGGATGTTCCGTGAGTTGGCACTTGTCTTTTGTCCATCATCTAAGGTATCTTCTCACGGTATTTTCAGACCACTCCCCGGATTCTCTCGGCCATGCGCACCATCAAGCTGACAATCGAATACGACGGCACCAACTACGCCGGATGGCAGGTGCAGCCGAACGGCCTCGCCATCCAGCAGGTGATGGAGGAGGCATTGGCGCGGATTCTAGGCGCGCCGACGAGGCTCCATTCCTCCGGCCGGACCGACGCGGGCGTCCATGCCAGGGGGATGGTGGCGGTCTTCGGGACCGACCGTGAGATTCCGGTGCGCGCCTTCTGCGAGGGGCTCAACGCCCTGCTGCCGCCGGATATCGCGGTGAGGGAAGCCGTCGAGGTCCCCTCCGGCTTTCATCCCCGATTCGATGCCGTGGGGAAGCACTACCGCTACACCATTCACAACGGGAAGCGCCGCTCGCCCCTCTCGCGGCTCTACGCTTGGCACCTGCGGAGGGCACTGGACGTCGCCGCCATGCGGGAGGCCGCCGCCTACTTCGTCGGGGAGCACGACTTTGCGGCGTTTCGTACCGCAGGGTGTGCCGCCAGGACCACCGTTCGCCGGATAGACGCCGTCGATGTGACGGCGGAGGGTGAACTTGTCAGGATCGACGTGAAGGGGTCCGGGTTCCTGAGGAACATGGTGCGGATTATGGTCGGGACGCTGGTGGGGATAGGGGAGGGGAAGCACCCTCCCGAAGTCGTGGCGGCCGTTCTGGCGGGGGCGGGGAGCGTTTCGGCGGGTGCCACCGCGCCTCCCCATGGGCTCTGTCTGATGGAGGTTTATTACTGACGGTAAATTTTTTCTTGACATGCGGGGATGATTGAATTAATTTACACGCTTCCTGTAAAATCTTATGAATGACTTTCGATAGGTCTGTGAGGATTAGATGAAAACGCTCGTTGCAAAGACAGAAGAAGTGACCAGGGACTGGTATCTGGTCGATGCGGAAAACCAGGTGCTCGGCAGGATCGCCACGACCATAGCCAACGTGCTGCGCGGCAAGAACAAGCCGACCTTCACCCCCAGCGTTGATACCGGCGATTTCATCGTTGTCGTGAATGCCGAGAAAATTGTCCTGACCGGCAACAAGCTTGCGGACAAGATGTACTACAGCCACTCCGGTTACCCCGGCGGCATCAAGTCCATTTCTGCCGGCAAGCTTCTCGAAAAGAAACCGGAAGACATCATCAAGCATGCGGTCAAGGGGATGCTTCCCAAGAACAAGCTGGCCCGCCATATGCTGAACAAGCTGAAGATCTACACCGGCTCCGAACACCCCCACAAGGCCCAGCAGCCCAAGGCGCTGACCGTATAAACGAAACGACTTTATTCCAGGAGATAGAGAATGGCAGCAAAAAGCTTTTACGGCACGGGAAAAAGGAAATCCTCCATCGCCAGGGTCTGGCTCAAGCCGGGGGCGGGGACGATTACGGTGAACAACAAGACCCTGGATGACTATTTCGGCAGGGAAACCTCGAAAATGGTCGTGAAGCAGCCGTTGGAGCTGACCGAGAACGTCGACAAGTTCGACATCTTCGTCACCGTGAAGGGTGGCGGGGACTCCGGTCAGGCGGGCGCCATCAAGCACGGGATCACCAAGGCGCTCCTCGAGTTCGACGTCGAGCTGAGGGGGGCCCTGAAGAAGGCCGGTTTCATCACCCGCGATTCGCGCATC
>DATJLB010000025.1:0-11556 GCA_035490915.1 Geobacteraceae bacterium | reverse complement strand
CGGGGTGGTCATAGCGGTTGCCGCGGTTCTCCTCGTCTGGGGAAATACCTGGCATCGGCAGCGGACCCAGTTTCAGCGGGGAGAGGCTGCCCTGGCCTCCGGCAACTACATTGTCGCCATCGCCGGGTATGAATCGGCCATCCACATGTACACCCCCGGAAGCTCCGTGGTGGAACGGGCTGCCGAGCGGCTCTGGATCATCGGAGAGACATACGAGCAGAAGGGAGACCAGGCCGGTGCGCTGGTCGCGTACCGCTCCCTCCGGAGTTCCTTTTACGCGGTGCGGGGTCTCACGTCGCCCGGCGGGGGATGGATTGCCCGGTGCGACGACAAGATCGCCGCCCTGGTAAAGGCCCAGGCCCAGAAATCGCCCTGACGGCGGCAAACCGTGGGATAAAACGAGCGATACATGACTGAAACCGGCTCAACCGACACCATCGGTCTCAAGATCATTCCCCTCGGCGGGCTGGGGGAGATCGGCCTGAACATGGCCCTCTTCGAGTACGGGGAGGATATCGTCGTCGTCGACTGCGGCCTGATGTTTCCCGAGCCTTACATGCTCGGGATCGACGTGGTGATCCCCGACATCTCCTACCTGCTGGAGCGGTCGGAAAAGGTCCGCGGCATTCTCCTGACCCACGGCCACGAGGACCACATCGGTGCCCTTCCCTATGTGCTGCGCCAGCTGAATCCCCCCTTGTACGGCTCCCCTCTCACCCTCGGGTTTGTCAGGGAAAAGCTGAAGGAGTTCGACCTGGACGACAAGGTTGACCTCCGGGCGGTCAAGCCGCGGGAAAAGGTGACCCTTGGCGCCGCCTTCGAGGTGGAGTTCATCCGGGTGTCCCATTCCATCGTCGACGGCTGCGGGCTGGCGATCCGCACCCCGGAAGGGGTGGTGATCCATACCGGCGATTTCAAGCTCGACCAGACCCCGGTGGACGGGGAGCTGACCGACCTTGCCACCTTCTCCCGTTACGGCGAGGAGGGGGTGCTGGCACTGATGGCCGATTCCACCAACGTGGAGCGGGAAGGGTACACCCTGTCGGAAAAAACGGTCGGGGACGCTTTCGACGAGATATTTCCCCGCTGCAGCGGACGGATCATAGTGGCCGCCTTCTCCAGCAACATCCACCGGGTGCAGCAGGTGGTGGATGCCGCCGTCAAGAGCGGCCGCAAGGTGCTTCTGAACGGCCGTTCCATGCTGGCCAACGTCCAGATCGCCAGGGAGCTCGGCTACCTCCGCATCCCGGACGGTGTCCTGACCGATCTCAGGGAAATGCCGCGGCTCCCGAAGGAAGAGGTCTGCATGGTCACCACCGGCAGCCAGGGGGAACCGATGTCGGCGCTCACCCGGATCGCCATGGACGACCACAAGCAGATCAAGCTGGAGGAAGGGGACACGGTGATCCTCTCGTCCCGCTTCATTCCCGGGAACGAGAAGACCATCTCCGACCTGATCAACCACCTCTACCGCCGGGGGGCGGAGGTGATCCACGAAAAGGTGTCCGAGGTGCACGTTTCGGGTCATGCGAGCCAGGAGGAGCTGAAGCTCCTGCAAAACCTGGTGCGCCCCCGCTACTTCATCCCGGTGCACGGCGAATACCGCCATCTGGTAAAGCACAGCCAGCTGGCGCAGCGACTCGGCCGTCCCAGGGAGCGGTGCATTCTCGCGGTGAACGGTGACGTCATCGCCTTCAGCGACGGGGAAGGGTGCATCATCGACAGGATCGAGACCGGTCGGGTCTTCGTCGACGGCAAGGGGGTCGGCGACGTGGGAAACGTGGTCCTCAAGGACCGCAAGCACCTCTCCGAGGACGGCATGGTGGTGGTCATCATCGGGATCAACCAGGTGACCGGCGAGATCATCTACGGCCCGGACATCGTCTCCCGGGGGTTCGTCTTCGAGGACGAGAGCCAGGAATACCTGGACGAGGCGCGGAAGGTGGTCGTCGATACCCTCGCCCTGAAGAGCGCCGAGGTCCTCGCCGACTGGAGCGAGGTGAAGCTGGAGGTCCGCCGGGTGCTCCGCCGCTTCTTCAACAAGACCATAGAGCGACGCCCGGTGATCCTGCCGCTCATTCTGGAAATGTGAAAAGCCGTGCAACGTTCAACGTTCAATGTGCGACGTACCACATACATTCGCACGCAGTACGTCGCACGTCGCACGTCGCACGAGTGAACCATGGACGAGAAAATCGATAAATCCGACAAGCTTAAAAAAGAGCTGAAGGGGATGGGGATCGGGGCGCTCGGTCTCTTCCTCCTGATCGCGCTGGTTTCGTTCAGTGCCGGTGACCTCTCCTTCAACACCTACTCCTCCGAGGGAGGCGTCCATAACTTCGGCGGGAGGCTCGGCGCCGAGGTGGCGGACCTTTCCCTCCAGCTGTTCGGCCTCGCTTCCTACGCAGTTCCGTGTGCCCTCATCTACCTCGCGTACCGGATGCTCCGCTTCAAGGAGTTCCGGTGGCGCTACTACAAGGGGCTCGCCTTCCTGGGGCTCCTGGTCTCCCTTTCCGCCCTGTTCGCCTTCAACATGGAGTTCACCCTCTTCTTCGGGCAAAAGGTTCCCACCGGCGGGGCGATGGGGTTCAAGACCGCCGATCTCCTTCGCCGCTACCTCGGGATCAGCGGCGCGCTCCTCTTGCTGCTGCCGATGCTCGCCGCCTCCGTCATGGTCCTCTCCCGCTTCTCCTTCGTCCTGTTCGCCGACTGGTGGTTCAGCGCGCTCGGGGAGCGGTGGGGGAGGTTCCGGGAGCGCCGGGCGCTCAACCGCGAGCTGATGATGGACAAGGAGTCCACGGGTGCCGAGCACGCCGCCCCCCTGATCAAGCCTGCACCCGTCGTCGTCCCCCCCCCGGTGCCCGTCGCCAAAAAGGAGAAAAAGAAGGAGAGCGAAAAAACGGCGCCTCTCCAGGAGACCTTCGACTTCGTCAAGGACGACGGCAACTACCGGACACCGTCCCTCACCCTCCTCGACGCCCCACCGGCAACGGCGCGGCGGGTGGACAAGGAAGCCCTGACCATGAACGCCCGCCTGCTGGAGAAGAAGCTGAAGGACTTCGGCGTGGAGGGGGAGGTGGTGGAGATTTGCCCGGGGCCGGTCGTCACGATGTACGAGTTCGCGCCGGGGCCGGGGATCAAGGTGAGCCGGATCGCCGGTCTGTCCGACGACCTCTCCATGGCGCTCCAGGCGCTCTCCATCCGGATCGTCGCCCCCATCCCGGGCAAGGGGGTTGTCGGCATCGAGCTCCCCAACCGGGAGCGGGAAACGGTCGTTCTCAAGGAGATCCTCGGGGCCGAGGAATTCCAGCGGGGAAAGATGAAGCTCCCGCTGGCGCTCGGCAAGGACATCGCCGGCGAGCCGCTGGTGACCGACCTCGCCCGGATGCCGCACCTCCTGGTGGCCGGCGCCACCGGTTCCGGCAAGTCGGTCTCCATCAACACCATGATCCTGTCGCTCCTCTACACCTCCACCCCCAAGGACCTGCGGATCATCATGGTCGATCCGAAGATGCTCGAGCTCTCCATCTACGAGGGTATCCCCCACCTGCTGCTCCCGGTGGTCACCCACCCGAAGAAGGCGGCCCTGGCGCTGAAGCGTGCGGTGGACGAGATGGGGCGGCGCTACCGGCTGATGGCGGACAAGGGGGTGCGGAGCATCGACTCCTACAACCGGCAGCTGGAGAAGGAAGAGAAGGAGCTGGCGGAAAGCAAGGTGAAGGAGCCGGCACCGGTGGAGGAGGCGGACGAGCCGATGGACGACGAGGAGGCGATCCAGGCGTTCCTCGACAAGGACGAGGTGCTGGAGCACGGCCATCTCCCGTACCTCGTGGTGATCGTCGACGAGCTGGCGGACCTGATGATGGTGGCCGGCAGGGAAATCGAGGAGTCGATCGCGCGGCTTGCCCAGATGGCCAGGGCCGCGGGGATCCACCTGATCCTTGCCACCCAGCGCCCGTCGGTGGACGTCATCACGGGGCTCATCAAGGCGAACTTCCCGGCGCGCATCTCCTTCCAGGTGTCGTCCAAGATCGATTCCCGCACCATCCTCGACTGCAACGGCGCCGAGTCGCTCCTCGGGGCGGGGGACATGCTCTTCCTCCCCCCCGGGACCGCCAAGCTCCAGCGTTCTCATGGCGCCTTCGTTTCAGACGCCGAGGTGCAGCGGGTGGTGGAGTTCCTGAAGAAGCAGGGAAAACCTGTCTACGACAAGACCTTCCTGGAGGAAAAATCGAGCGACGAATCGGGCGGTGAGGATGAAGAGACGGACGAGCGGTACGACGACGCGGTGGCGCTCGTCGCCGAGACCCGCCAGGCTTCCATCTCCATGATCCAGCGCCGGCTCCGGATCGGCTACAACCGGGCGGCCCGCATCATCGAGAAGATGGAGCGGGAAGGGATCGTGGGGCCAAGCGACGGGACCAGCAAGCCGCGGGAAGTGTTCATCAACAAGATGTGAAATCTCAGGAGTTCTTATGAGCGAATGCCGCAAAGACAATCTCGCCCACTTCGCCGTCACCATCATCGGCAAGGACCGCCCCGGCATCGTGGCAGACACGGCGGAAGTCCTCTACCGGCTCGGCTGCAACGTGGAGGATTCGAGCTGCACCATGCTCGGCGGCGATTTCGCCATGATCCAGATCGTCTCCCACGAGAGGCCCTTTGCCGAGGAAGAGCTGGCGGGGGAGTTCGGGAGGCTCCGGGAACTGGGGCTTTCCGCCTACGTGCGCTTCCTGGAGGAGGACGAGGTCTGCTACACGTCCCCCCAGGGGGAGCTCTGCATGGTGTCGGTCTACGGCTCCGACCGACCGGGAATCGTCTACCGGGTGACGCGGGCGCTGGCGGACCGGGGGGTGAACATCACCGACCTGAATACCCGGCTGATCGGGTCCAAGGAGGAGCCGGTCTACGTCCTGATGCTGGAGGCGGCCCTTCCTGCGGGGCTCACCGTTGAGGACACGGCCGGGCTTCTCGAACAATTGAAGAAGGAGCTGAACGTGGAGATAGGGGTGCGCGTCATCACCCCGGTCGCCCTTTAGACCGGCTTCGCCTTCGAGCGTATAGTTGAGTTGGCTTCGTCGGGGCTCTCCTCGACGTAGCGCGGCTACCTGCGTCGGCCCCTCCTCGCCGCCTTGCTCTACACTCGAAATCGAAGCCGGAAGATCAAGAAAAAGTCTATGCCCGAACAGAAGATACTCCTCTATCCCCATCCGCTCCTGAAGACCGTCTGCCGGCCGGTGGACGCGATCGACCGGGAGATCGACTCCCTGGTCGGGGACCTGATCGACACCATGCGCGCGGGTCCCGGGTCGGTGGGGGTTGCCGCGCCCCAGATCGGGGTGACGCTGCGGGTCTGCGTGGTGGACGTTTCGGCCAGCCGCCAGGGGCGGGAGAACAACCACGGGCTCCTGGTGATGGTCAACCCGGAGATCGTCGAACGGGAGGGGGCCGCCATCATGCGCGAGGGGTGCATGAGCATCCCCGACTACACAGGCGACGTGGATCGGGCGACGGAGATCGCGGTCCGGTTCCGCGACGGCGATGGCAACGTCCGGGAAGTGAGGGCGAGCGGCTTCGAGGCGGTGGCGATCCAGCACGAGATGGACCACCTGGACGGGGTGCTGTTTCTCGACCGGATCGCTTCGCTGAAGACTGGCCTGTTCCGGCGAAAAAACTTCCGCTTAGAGGCCGGAACGGACGATTGACAACGCGGTTGCCGGCGGTATTGTTGATGCGAACTTGTCCAGACAGTATGCAGTGAAATTACTACGTGACACGGCTGCGCTCCTTCGGAAAACCGAAGGCCGGCCCTGGCCATGGGCCAGAAAGGGGTTAAGAATCATGCGTTATCTCGGGTATCTGGTGCTCATCGCGGCGTCCCTTGCGCTCTGCGCCTGCGGGGGGGGCAACGCCTCGGTCGGCAACAACGTCATCAACCTGAATGGGGGGAACGGCGGAAGCGGTGCGGGGGGGAAAGGGGGAGCGATCGTCACCATGAAGAATTACAGCTCCGCCGCCATGCTTGCCCCCGGCTCCATCACCATGACGAATTTCAGCTCCGCGGTCCATGGAGACCTGAAGTTTCATGTGGGCGGAGTTGTGAACAACGTTTTTACCGTGCCGGTTGTAACCCCGGAATTCGGCAGCAACCAGGCTATCATCAGTGCAGCTACTACGGTAGCGACCACGACGCAGACGACGCCAGGGAGCCTCTATGTGCTCGCGGGCGATCCCAACCTTTACCTGGTTAACAACTCGGGGGTGGGTGTGCCCGTCACCGGCCTGACCGTGAATGCGACGCTCAAACTCCCCAGCAACACGGTACCCACGGTGATTCCCAAGGGGATCGTCATCAACGGCACGCTGACCAACACGACCGATGGCGAGGCCATCAACCTCCAGTCGGGCACCTTCATCGAGGTCAAAGGGTCGGTAACGACGAAACCGGCGGGTGCCGGCGGCGCCGGCGGTGCGATCGCGCTTTCTGCGAGCGGGGCTTCGGGCGGGACCCTGATCAACCTCGGGACCATCGACGCCAGCGGTACGGACGGGACAGGTGTCGCTGGCGGTGCAAGCGGTAGCGTTACCCTCCGGGCGGGCAATTTCCTGTACAGCACCGGAACCATCAACGCCAAGGGTGGGAAAAATACGGACAATACCGCCGCGGGGGGTGCAGGGGGGACGATCCAGCTCCTGGCCGATGCGGCAAGCGCCTCCGTCAGCGGCACCATAGACTCCAGCGGCGGCAACGGCGCGAGCGGCGGCGCCGCCGGCCGCATCACGCTCTCGGGCGGTAACGCCGGCGCCATAGGACGGGTGTCCGTGCAAGGGAACCTGAACGCAATCGGCGGCACCGGTACCTCCGGCGATGGCGGCAACGGGGCGAACGTCTCCTGCACCAGTTTCAGCGGCGGCATCCTCATAGCGGTGGGCGCCATCACCGCGAGCGGCGGCAACAGCACCGGCGGTGGGGGGGGCGCCGGCGGCTCCCTGTTGCTCAACAACGGCATCGGCACCGACACCGGATCTCTGCATGCCGTGTCCCCCGAGGGGATCAAGGTGACCGGCAACATCACCCTGAACGGCGGCACCGGCGGAACCGCGGGCGGGAACGGCGGGGCGGTCGCCGTGGCGAGCAGCGCCGCGGGTAACGCCCTCCCCGGCTTCACCAACGTGGAGTTCTTCGGTTACCAGCTGATAAGCCTGAACGGCGGCACCAGCGCGAGCAGCAACGGCGGTGACGGCGGCACCATCCTGGCCATCCTGTCGTCTCCCGTGGCGATCGTCGGCGTCGATCTCCCGGCTGGCGGGGTCTATGACGAGGTGGCGATCACCGCCTTCGGGGGGGACAACAAGACGAATGCCGCTCCGGGGGGGAACGGCGGAAACGTGCAGTTTGTCACCCCGCAGACGGGCAACACGGTCGATCCGCTCCGTACCTTGGTCAACGACGGCGGTGCAATTACCATCTCGGGCGGTGCAGGTTCCATCGGCGGCGCAGGAGGGACCGCCAGGCTGAGCGGCTACGGCAACGTGACCTGCGGCTCGGGGGGGATCACCGCCAACGGCGGGATTGGAACGATCCAGGGGGGGGCCGGCAGTTCCTCCATCGTGCTCTCCTCCTCCCTCAGCGTGTTGAACGGCGGCGTCTCCGCGATCGGCGGGAACGGGGCCCAGGGGGGGAACGGGGGCAACGTGACGATTACCTCGGGCAACCAGACGAACACCGGCGGCATCGGGGCGAGCGGCGGCAGCAGCACTTCCGGCGCTAACGGCGGCAATGGCGGTACGATCATACTTTCGTCCGAGTATGCATTGACCGTGCGCCTCGGCCTGAGTGTCTCGAGGGGGAGCGGCGGGAGCACGAACACCGCAACTAACGGCACGATCGTCGTAGACGGCGTGATCATGCCGACCGCCCTTCCCCTGAGCGGCGTCATCTAGCGCCTGTCCGGTTCAGCGGTAAATGAAAAGGGCCACCGTCATGTGACGGTGGCCCTTTTTCGTTCAGGTGTGTGTGGAAAATCCTCAGTGCCGCCGCAGGTAGCTGACCGCGGCAAGCGCCGTCTGGTCGGCCGCTGCCACGCAGTCGTTCAGGCCGATGCCGCGGTAGGAATTGCCGGTGAGGAAGAGGCCGGGATGTTCCTTCTGCTTGTCCTCCAGCATGGCGAGCCGGTGGCCGTGACCCCGCACATACTGGGGGATCGCCTTCTCGTGCCGAAATATCTTGACGAACGAGGGGGGCGCCTTTATCCCCATGATGGTCTTCAGGTCAGACTGCACCCGGTTCATCACGTCCAGGTCCGACAGCCCGATGTACCTCGGGAAACAGGCACCGCCCAGCATGCTCCGCAGCATCACCCGGCCGGCGGGAGCCCGGTTCTCGAAGATGCTCGAATCCCACAGGGTGCCGAGGCAGTTCATTCCTTCTTCCTTCGGGATCAGGTAGCCGAATCCGCTCAGGTCGCGCTCGATCTTTTTCCGCTCGTAGCCGAAACAGACCACGGTCATGGAGGAGTAGGGAATTTGCAGGAGGGCATGGTTCATGTAGGTGTCCAGATCTCGGACCATCTCCGCCGAAGCGTAGGCCGGCGTCGCCAGGATCACCGCATCCGCCTCCATCTCTCCCGACTCGGTACTGACCCGGTAGGGGACGCTCTCCCCCTTTTCCACCGTCAGGACCTTCTCCCCTCTCTTGACGACCTCTTCCCCGAGCCGCGCCGCCAGGATATCGGTCAGGGTCTGGATGCCGTCGCGAAACGAGGTGAGGATCCCCCCGGGCCCGGCAGCGCTTGCCACCGCCTTTCCTTCCGCGATCTCCTTTTTCTTCTTTTTCGCCAGCTTGATCATCGCCCAGATCAGGCTGCCATACTCCCTTTCCAGTTCGGCGATGCGGGGGAAGCAGGACTGCAGGGACATGGTCTCGGGGTTGCCGGCAAAAATCCCGGACACCATCGGGCCGATCAGTTTGCGGAGTGCCTCGTCGCCCAGCCTGCGCCGTGCGAACTCAGCAAGGGTTTCGTCCACCTCCATCGGTGGTTTGCCGGCGAACGGCTCCAGGGCGAGGCGGATTTTTCCGGGCCAGGAGATCAACTTGCTCTTCAGGAAGGCGGGGCCGTTTTCCGGGAGCTGGTGCAGCATCCCGTCGGCATAGATGAAGCGTTTGCGGGCGTTGTCGTTGCTCCGCAGGAGCTGGGGGGTCGCTCCAAGTTCCCGGCATAGATCAAGGGTCTGGGGCTTGTTGTCGAGAAAGCCGTTGGGCCCCCATTCGCAGAGGTACCCTTCCTCCTTGATGCTCAAAATCTTGCCCCCTACGCGGGTCTCCTGCTCCAGCAGGACGATCTCCAGCTCGATGCGGGCCGCCTGTGCTTTCTTCTGCAGCAGGTAGGCAGTGGCCAGCCCGGAAATGCCGCCTCCCACGATGATCGCTTTCTTCATATCACAACGTCTCCTTTGGCTGTTCCCACGTCCGTATCCGCTCCCCAGCCAACAGGATATTAGGCCGGGACGACGCTCTTGTCAAGGTATACGATGGTTGACATCGCCGCAAACAGGCATTACATTCAAAGGTACCACAACGACCTTTCAAGGAGCGACCGATGGCTTCAGCCGATTATTACCAGGTGCTCGGCCTCAAAAAGAACGCCTCGCCGGACGAGATCAAGCGTGCCTACCGCAAGCTGGCGGTCAAGTACCACCCGGACAAGAATCCCGGCAACAAGGAGGCGGAAGAAAAATTCAAGGAGATAAACGAGGCGTATGCGGTCCTTTCGGACCCGCAAAAAAAGGCGCAGTACGACCAGTTCGGCTCGGCAGACTTCCACCAACGCTTTTCCCAGGAGGATATCTTCCGCGGTTTCGACGTGGGGGACCTGTTCAAGGATGCCGGTTTCGGCACGGAGGATATCTTTTCACGCATCTTCGGCGGTGGTTTCCAGCGGGGCGGGTTCGGCTTCGGACGGGGGCAGCGGCGGGGAGAAGACTTCACCATGGAGCTTGCGGTCTCCTTCCATGAGGCATTCGCCGGTGGCGAGAAACGGATAGCCTTCATGCGTGACGGAAAGCGTGAGGAACTGTCGATCAAGGTGCCGGCCGGCGTGGACACGGGAGCGCGGCTCCGCGTTCACGGCAAGGGGGGGGGAGGAGCCGGTGGGGGGCCTGCCGGTGACCTTTATCTGACCGTCAAGGTGGGACGCGACCCGCACTTCGAGCGGGAAGGGGACGACATCATCGTCGAGCGGCAGATCAAATTTACCGAAGCGGCGCTTGGTACCTCGATCGATGTCACGACCATGGAGGGAACCAAGCGGATCAAGGTGCCGGCCGGAATCCAGCCCGGGACGAAAATCAGGCTGAAGGGGCACGGTTTTCCCTGCATGGGACAGGCGGGGCGGGGCGATTTCTATGTGAGGATCGGAGTGAGGGTGCCGGAACAACTGACAGCCCCCCAAAAGAAGCTGCTGGTGGAACTGGCGGAGAAAGGCTTGTAGAGGCGGTGAGATGTTAGATATGAGACGTGAGACGGGCGAAGCTTTTAATCTTCTAGCGTCTTACGTCTCAGCTCCTAATGTTTTATTTCGATCGCTGCCCCTTTTCTCAGGTCGGCGATCCACTGGTTGAATTTTTCTTCCGATTTCTTCTTGTAGAGCAGTTCTTCGATCTCTCCCTTGACCTCGTCGAAGGACTTG
The DNA here is from genome assembly GCA_035490915.1 of Geobacteraceae bacterium. Taxonomy (GTDB): domain Bacteria; phylum Desulfobacterota; class Desulfuromonadia; order Geobacterales; family Geobacteraceae; genus JAMPXD01. The sequence continues at coordinate 868 of DATJLB010000025.1, read as the reverse complement.
AGGGATTTGTTAAATCTCTTTTCCAGCTTGATGATGTGAAAGCCGGCGGGGGTGATGACAAGGTTGCTGATTTCCCCGGGCTGCATCGTGTCGACAGTTTGCTCGATTACGGGAAGCATCTCTCCCTTCTTGAAGGTCCCCAGCTCGCCCCCTTCCTTGGCCGTCAACTGGTCGTCAGAATACTTCTTCGCCAGTTCGCCGAAGTCCTTGCCGCTGCGCGCTTCCTGCAAGACGGACATGGCGGTGGCCATTATCCTCTTGACATCGGCTTCGGGAGTCTTTTCGTTAATCGAAAAATAGATGTGGCGAGCCTGGAACATTTCTTCACTGTACTGCTTCACGTTTGCTTCGTAATAGTCATGCACCTCTTTTTCGCCCACCTGGATCTTCGAGCGTACTTCCTGTCCCATAAGCCGCAGGCGTTCGATCTGCTCCCGGAGCTGGGCCTTGTACTGGTCGAAGGTGAGCCCCTGGTCCTTCAGCGCCGACTCCAGGGCTTCCTGGGTTAGGTTGTTCTGCTTCTTGACGTCTTCGATTGCCTGGTGCACCTCCTCGTCGGACACCTTGATGTCAAGCTCCTTCACCTTCAGCTCCGCAAGCTTCTTGTCAATCAGCTGGTTCAGGGCGGTGGTCCGCGTCTGGCTCCTGTTAGCGGTCGTCCCGGCTTTCCGGGCGGCCTCTCTAGCCAGTGCGGATGTTTCCTTGTCGACGTCATGGGTAGTAATGACCTCGTCGTTGACGATGGCGGCGATGCCGTCGATTACCTCGGCAGCCGCGAGGGACGGGAGAGTCAGCAGGAGCCCTAGAATTAAAGCTTTCTTCACGATGGCGTTCACCTCTGTTCCTTAAGAAAAGGGGCGCTGCGTTG
>DATJLB010000024.1:0-11205 GCA_035490915.1 Geobacteraceae bacterium | reverse complement strand
GCCTTCGTCCGCCTGCTCCTGGTCCAGGACGCACAGATGGAGGTCCGCGATGCCCTGCACCGGGACGTGGCCCTCTTCGACCTGCTGCTCCGGCAAAGCCGCGCCTCGCACCGCACCAGGGATATTCTCCTTCCCATCGGCGGTCTCGGCTATTTCCTTCCCGACGCGCCATCCCCACCGGCGACCGTGGAAAACGGCGCCGGCGCCCCCGCCTCCCCCGCTCTTGTCTCTCTGCGCGACCGCATCCGGGCCGTCTACGGCGAGCATTACCTGGCCGAAAGGATCACGCGGGCGCGGGCGACGCTCGGGGGGCTGGAGCTGCGGGCGGCCAGGCCACCCCTCGCCATCACCCGCGATGATTTCCCGGCCTTCGATCCTCCCGTATCGACGCAGTATGAGGATAACCTTCGTGCCCTTCTCGCCCTGGAACTGCTGCAGGCCGCGCCGCCGCTCCTTTCGGGAACGTTCTGGACATCTAACTCCTCCGAGGCATTCAGGCTGGAACCGCTTGAGGCGCTAACCCTGCGGAAGTTCGCGGCACAGCTGGAGACCGACCTGGTCCGCCTTGTCGACTCTCCACGGACCGACTGGGGCCTTCCGTTCGTGCTCGGCATGGCTCGACTGGCGGCCATCGAGGCGTCTCTCGCGTCCGGTCGGCTCGTAGTCCTGGATATCTTCCCGGATGACAGGGACCCGGCAGCCGACCCCGACACCACGCTGCGCCCCTATCTGCCGATGGTGGAAAGCGAGATGCGTGAGGTTTTTCTCCGCAAGAGACAGGAGTTCTTCGCGGGCACCAGCTTTCGCGAAGCCGTCTACGCCGCCATGGAGAGGTCCGGCAATCTGCTCCTCGACATCGACCGGGCCATGGCAACAGGGAGTGCGCTCAGGGCGATTCCGGAAACGTCTTTTCCTTCGCGCGAGGCCAGGCTATACGTGCCGCTGCCCGGAAAGCCCGACCAGGCGCCTCTCACGCGGGAACTGGCGGCTGCCCGGGTTGCCGAACATGACTACGCTGCAGCCCTCGACAAGCTCTATGCATACGATCTCTTCCGCCGCAACTGCGCAACCGAGATATTCGCCGTCATCAACCGGGCCATGGCCTGTCATCAGCCGGGCCGTGAAAGTCCGGAAACTCCGGCGGGAGCCGACCCGGCCGCACAGGTCAGGGCCGAATCGGAGAAACGCCTCGGCGGCTTCGTGGATGCGTCGCACGGTTTCGCCTTCATCCCGTTTGTCGCGGCCGGGACCGTGGAAAATTCCTACGATGTGGTCGCAAGCCGCGACCTCCCCTCTTACCGCACTGCACGGCTGGCGGAGATGAACGCGCACGAGGCGCCGCTCAAGGTTTTCCTCCGGGAGTCGAACACCATAACCTCCACGGCGTACCGTCCCGGCCCCGGAGATTCGGCGTTTCTCTTTTTCACCGACGACACGGTGCTGCTCCGACCCCTGTTCGGAGCGTTCAACCTGCTCGCAGGATTCGGCGACGGCCTGCTCGGCATCGTGACCATGCCGGTGGAAGGGCCGAGACGCCTCCTTGCCGGGACGAAGGGGGTGGTCTTCAGCCTTCCCGAACTGGTTTTCGTGAATATCCGCAAGGGATCGACGGCCTATGTCGAGAAATCGGCCGAGAAATTCCCGGTGGGACGGTGAAGTGGCCATGCCTTTACCAGCAGGTTACGAAACGGTATACTGTAAGTGAAGGCAGAAATCCACCACGACGAATCGGGGAACCGATATGAGTGAGAAGTCTCGAATAATTGCCGCGCTCGGCGAGCACCACCTTCTGCTGCCGGGCCTTCTGAATGAGGCACTCGTTGCCAACGACCGCGCGAAATATCGACTGGCGCTCCTGCAGACCGCCAAAGTCCACGCGGATTCGCCCGATCAGCCCTTCACCGACATGCTCACCGAACGCCTCGCCTGCGGCATCACCGACACCTCGTATGACGATGTTGTCACGGAGGCATCCCGAAGGAAGGGGGACACGTACACCGTCCCGCACGTGAGCAAACTGTGCGCGACGCTGTATGACGACCTGCTGGCGATGCTCGCCCCCATCGAGGCGGTACGGAAACAGGAGGCCGCTCTTTTTCAAAAGCGCCTGCAGAAACTGGCCGGCACCCCGTGGCACGGCGAGGACGACACCATCACCGGCGCCCGCATTTCAGCTCTGACCGCAGCACAGAGAGCTTCAGGCGACAGCATCCATCTCCTGATCATGGACATGCACAAGGCCCTGAACAGTCTTCAGGCCGAGATCGCAACCGATACTGTCGACGGTGCGCTGACCTACGGGCTGCAGGCCGACGACCGGTCATTGGTGGCTTCCTTCATGAAAGGGGTCAACCGGACGTTCGCCCTGAAATTCGACCATCCCGGCCTCGGCACCACCGCAACCAGAATTGGCGGGAAACTGGTCATCCAGAACGATATCGGCACTACCGACGCCCACGTGCTGGTGGTGCACGTGGAAGGAATGGTCGGGACGGTGACGTACACCGACAATCACCTCTCCCGGCTCTTATTTTTCCAGGGGATGTTCGCCGACTGGAACGTCGCATGGGGGGATGTCCACTCCCGGACGGACCAGGCATTCGCAGGTGGGGTCTATCACCATTGCGTGGGAATCTATGCAGCACGGAACAAGGCGGAGCTTAAAACCTATCTGACGCACCTTGGCTCCCGCCTTACGTTCCTGATCGACTGGAACCGGGCACGCAAGCGCCTGCAGGTCCTCGTGCCGAAAGAGGACGCGCTTTCTTTACTGGCTTGGGCTGCGGAGAACGACCTGGGTCACATGGCCTTCCTCAAGACGGGCGGCGAGCGGATGATCTTCGAAGCCTTGCAGTTCGTGGCAGGAGGCACGATGGCGTATGGCGCTACGCTCAGTGAACTGCTCGGCAAGGACGCGGCCGTTTCCTATCTGCGCTTCATCCTGAAAGTCTGCAGCAACGGCCTGCGTGAGAAACGGCCGCTCGCCTTGATCCGCGACGAGGCGCGCGTGGAACTGTACAAGTATTTCCACAGCGCCCGGCAAAATGTTCTCGACCTGGCGAGCAATCACGCAGCGCTGGCGGTGGAGATCGCGACCAGTATCCGCGACGGGGTGCTCGCAGAGCCTCAACCCGGTGCGTTTCTGCGTTTTGAGCAGATTGGCGAACGCGCCAAGGAATGGGAGCACAAGGCCGACGAACTGGTAATCCGGGCCCGCGAGCTTGCCAAGCAATCCGAGCATGCGGAGGCGATCTGCCGCCTGCTCGAAACCGCCGACGACATAACGGATGAACTGGAGGAAGCGGCCTTCCACCTTACCCTGCTGACCGAGGACGGCATAAGGGAAGAAATACGTGCGCCCTTGGCCACACTGGCCCGACTTCTCGTCGAAGGGACCCAGGAATACCTGAAAGCGATAGAGAACGCGAGGGGGGTCCACCGCAGCGCATCTCCGGACGACATGCACGATTTCCTTGAAGCCATTCATCGTATCGTCGCCATCGAGGAGCAGAGCGATACGACGGAGCGCGCGGTTCGCAAGGCCCTTATGACCGCGGCAAAGGACTACCAGCAGGCATTTGCCCTGGCCGAATGCGCAAAGAAGCTGGAATCCGCCGCAGACGCCCTGATGCACACCGGCATGGTCCTGCGGGACCAGATACTTGGTCAGATCATGGAAAGCTGATGGTTGGCATGGAACGAGACAGTATTTTCAGGTTCAGTCCCCACGCAACGAGTGCGGCTAAAGGTGACGTGAAAATCCTGGGGACAAAGGCGTTCACCCTGGCACGGATCGCGCGTCTCGGGTTGCCCGTCCCCCCCGCCTTCGTCCTCGGGACCCCCCATTGTCGTCACTGGTACCAGGCCCCCGAACGGTCTAGAAAGAGCCTGGCGGGGCTGCTTGGAGAGCAGATGCACTGGCTACAGTCCGTCACCGGGATGACCTTCGGCGACACGCGTACCCCCCTCCTCGTTTCCGTCCGTTCCGGCGCGCCGGTCTCGATGCCGGGCATGATGGATACGCTGCTCAATGTCGGCCTGTGCGATTCGACGGTTCACGGGCTGTTGCGGATTACCGGCAACCCCCGGCTCGTCTGGGATTCATACCGCCGGCTCATCCAGAATTTTGCCGAGATCGTCTACAACGCCGATCCGCACCCGTTCTCGGCGGAGCTCGAAGCGCTGCTTGCCCGGGAGCAACTGAACCGGTTCCAGGAATTGGACTACCTGCATCTGACGGAGCTGACGCAATCCTATCTCCGACTCTTCGGCGAGCTCACGGGAAAACAATTCCCCCAGAACCCCTACGACCAGCTCGAACTTGCCGTGCAGGCGATATTTGCCTCCTGGAACTCCCCCCGGGCCGTCGAGTACCGACGCCTGTATGACATATCCGATGATCTGTACACGGCGGTCACCATCCAGAAGATGGTTTTCGGGAACGCGGGGGGAACGTCCGGGTCGGGGGTGGGGTTTACGCGTGACCCCGACACGGGCGAGAGGGGGCTCTATATCGACTTTCTGTTCAACAGCCAGGGGGAAGATGTGGTGGCCGGACGCATCGGCGGCTCCGACACGGAAAGGCTCGCCCTGATCCTCCCTGAAACCCTGCAGGAATTATGCACCATCGGTACCTCCCTCGAGCGTGAATTCCGCGACGCCCAGGAATTCGAGTTCACCGTTCAGGATCGCGTGCTCTACCTTCTGCAGACCCGCCTGGCCAGGAGAACGCCATGGGCCGCGCTGAAGATGGCGGTCGACCAGGTCAAGGAGGGGATAATCGGTCACAAGGAAGCGCTTGACCGCCTGGCCGGGCTCCAGCTCGACGGGATCAAGCGCCAGCGACTGCTGACCGAGGGAAAACAACCGTTGTGCCAGGGACAGGCAGCGGGAATCGGGGTGGCTGTCGGTGCGATCGTGCTCGACGCAGCCGCGGCGCAGAGATTTTCCGCAGAGAAGCGGCCGGTAGTCCTGGTCCGCGACGATCTTACCACGGCCGATATTGCCGCTATCGCCATCTCCGCCGGCGTGGTGACCGCGCGGGGAAACCGCACGTCCCACGCCGCCGTGGTAGCGCGGCAGCTCGGCAAGGCGTGCATCGCCGGCTGCGGAACTCTGCGGATCGACCTTAACCGGCGCTGTGCCGTGTTTGGTGACCAGCCTCTCTCGGAAGGGGAGATGATTACTCTCGACTCCAACACGGGGCGGGTGTTCCGGGGCGAAGCGGAGCTCGTAACCGATTATCCGACCCCCTGGCTCGAAGAGGTCAGGAAGTGGCGGGCAGCGGCTTCTCAACAGCAATCCGTGATGCGACCCCGGCGCGCTCGCAAAGCCGCCGGGCGTTAACGGCAGGCGCAGGCAGCAGGTCGGTGAGCCGGTCAGCAGGTGACATGAAAAAGGGCGGATCTGTGTCCCTTCGCCTGGTTGAACGTTCCAATGGCACGGGGGGTAGGTTCGGCAATGACCTCGCACCCCTTGCGTGTGAAGAATTCGGCGGCTTCCGGAGAGAGGTGCAGGTTTCCGTTCTGGCCGGTTCCGACGATCAGCAGGGTGCATCCTTCTTCGTAGACGAATGCGGCCTCCTCCAGCGAGACGATGTGCGAAGTTCCATACTCCTTCTTCGACAGTTTTTTCTTCCGTTTCTTGATCTTCCCGGATAGCCGGATGAGAACATCGTGGGGATACGTTTCGCCATCTATGGTGATGCTGCCGAATTCCGTACCGTTAATTTTCATAGTTCAGCCTCGCGCCGTGCCGCCCGCCGAGCGGCGTTATGGAACCTGACGGAATAAAATTTTACCATCTTTTAAGCTTGAGTATAGTTTTACACGTTTGAAAAGAACATTCGACGTTCGCAGATGATTCCCGGAGCGTGGAAGCTTTGCCCCACCTATGTTCCCTGCAAGCGCCCTGCTCCTGACATTCTTGACTATGAACCCTCTGGAATTAGACTATACATGTCATCATGCCCGCAGGCAAAAGCCACCTTCGAGGTCAAGTGATGAGATACGCCATCAGTGACATCCACGGTTGCGTCAAGACCCTTTCGGCTCTCCTCCACAAGCTTGCCCTGACCTCTGACGATGCCCTCTATATCCTTGGTGACTCCATCGACCGGGGACCGGACTCCAAGGCGGTCCTGGACATCCTGATGTCCCTGCCGAACGCCGTCTGCCTCAAGGGAAACCACGAGGACTTGGTGATCAAGGCGCACGACAATCCTGACCGGGAATGGAATTACTGGCTAAATGTTGGTGGCAGGGCGACCCTGGAGAGCTTCGGCGGCAGGGTTCCGAAGAAATACCTGGATTTCCTCCGGAGGCTTCCCTGCATCATTCAGTTGCCAGACTTCTACCTTTGCCATGCGGACATCAGCAGCGCGGGCGACCCGATGCAGACCCCGGAGAGTGTTCTTCTCTGGGGTGGTCGGACAAACACTGCAGGCTTGGCGCTGCCGGGAGGAAGGCGGGTGGTCTCTGGCCATGATTCGACCCCCCTGGAAGAGATCAGGGCAAGCCTGACACGAAATAAGATTGTCATCGACGGTGGCTGCGTCTACATCGGAGAAGAAGGCTTCGGGCACCTGGTTGCGCTGAGGCTGGATGACATGGAGTTGTTTGTGCAGGAGAATCTTGAGTGAGGAGAAGAGCCTTGTCAGAAGTGGGAAGAGATTGCGGTTGAAGCTCAACGTCGCCGTATCCGGTGGAATCAGGGGAGGCGTGACGATAATGGCGCTACGGCCTAATTCCCGTGCTTAGACAAGCCTTGCAATTCGGTCACTGATTCAGGTACTCCGCTAGCTTCGCGGTAAGCTCCAGCACTCCTTTCCTTGCAGCCTCGAAATCGGAGCGCTCCTCAACAGGCACGGTGTAACCGCCGAGATACGCTTCAGGTTGCAATCTTGAATGAAGATAGCTTTTGGGAACAGTAAGCAGAAGATCGTAAAAGGTTAGTGAAATTTCCCCCTCTTTGATCACCTCCTGCATGGTAAACGAGATGGTATATTGAATCTTGTCGATCGCATCAAGCTTCCCCATTGCCGGGTAAGTGATCGAGCCGTTGGCGACTATCACTCCGGTCGCCTCATCGGCGTATTCTATGATTTTTTTCCTGGAATAGAGATGACGGGTGAGCCATGTTCTAGATGTGTCGAATGATTGGACTGTTGACAATTTAGGTACATCAATCTCCGTAGTGATTACCACATCTTCCTGACGCATGTGCCGATGTGTAGCGCATCCTGCCAGAAGTAAAACAAACATTAGTACAGCTTTTTTCATCTCGGCCCTTTGCCTTGTATGTCATGGTGTAGGGATAAAGCCGGTCAGCCGGCAACTTTTCTCAACTATAGCTTGCAGGCAAATTAGTATTTCAAGTCCGAAATAGCCACTGCATTTTTATGACACCAACCTGTTTTTCCTCCTTGATATTCTACATGAAACCAGACACCGTTTTGTTGAATAATTTAACTTTAGCTCCGATTGGTAATTGAGCAATGACCTTGGCTTCAATTGACGGTTCCAGTCGTATATTTGCTTTATGTGCCGCAACAAACATATACGCGGGGCGTACAGCCTGGTATACAGTCGAAATAAATCAGTGACCTGCAGTATCTGCAAGTCACTGATTTTGCATGGTTTCAGGAAAAAAAGAGCCGGGGGCGTCCCCCCGGCTTGCGAAAGGAGTCACATGGCAGAGTGAGTCTCCCGAAACGGTACATTCGATCCAAGAGGGATTGCCCGCCTTGTTCAGTTTTAGATTGGTTACGCCCACGCCAACGCCTCGGCCACCACCTCGGCAATATCCCGTACCCGGACCCGTTCCGCCCCCTCATCCTTCAGGCCGTCCTCCATCATCGTCATGCAGTAGGGGCAGCTGACGCAGAGAGTATCGGGCTCATGCTGCAGGGCCTCCCTGACCCGATCGAGATTGATCCTCGTTCCGGTCTGCTCTTCCATCCACATCCGCCCCCCGCCGGCGCCGCAGCAGAAGCCGTTCTGCTTCGTACGTCCCATCTCGGCTGGTACCATGCCGGTCGCGGCCCTGATCACCTGCCGCGGCGCCTAGTAGGTGCCGTTGTGGCGCCCGAGGTAGCAGGAGTCGTGAAAGACGGTCTTCCCGATCTCCGCCTTGTTCGGCAGCACAAGCCTCCCGGTTTCGATCAACTGCCCGATCAGCTGGCTGTGATGGAGCACCTCGATCTCGAGCCCATACTGGCGGTAATCGTTTTTCAGGGTGTTGAAGCAGTGCGGACACTGGGTCACGACCTTCATGACCCCCTTCTCCCTGAAACGTGCCACGTTCTCCCGCGCCATCCGGTCGAAGACAAACTCATTGCCCAGCCGCCGGACACTGTCGCCGCAGCAGGGCTCGTCCTTCCCCAGGATCCCCCATGAGACGCCGGCCGCGTCGAGGATGGTCGCCAGGGCAACGGTGACATGCTTGGCACGGCTGTCGAAGGCACCGGCACAGCCGACAAAGAACAGGTATTCCGTCTCGCCCGCCTTGAACGGACGCTCACCCAGCGCCGTCGCCCACTTGGCCCGTTCCGAGGGGGCGATTCCCCAGGGATTGCTCCGCTGCTCCATGTTCTCGAAGAGGTTCAGGAGTTCCTCGGGGAACCTGGCCTGTTCCTGGACGAGGTGGCGCCGCATCTTCACGATCTTCGGCATCTGCTCGATCAGCACCGGGCAGACCGCGAGGCACGCCCCGCACGTGGTACAGTCCCAGAGCGCTTCCTCGCCGATGGTCCCCTACCCCTTCTCGCCGATCAGCGGGACGGGTCCCGACGCCCCCTGCTGCAGGAGCGGTCCGTTGTCGAGCAGGTTCAGCTTGATGTCGTGGACGATGCGGCGCGGGTTGAGCGCCTTCCCCGTGTTGTACGCGGGGCAGAGGTCCTGGCAGCGGCCGCACTCGGTGCAGGAGAAGCCGTCGAGGAGGTCTTTCCAGGAGAGCTGCGCGACCTCGCTCACGCCGAAGCGCCCCCCCTTGGCGAACGTCTCCCGCGGCTGGGACGTGGCACTGTCCAGGTTGCGCAGGTAGCAGTTGGGGATGGCGGTCAGGATGTGCATGTGCTTGCTGCGCGGCAGGAGATTCATGAACACCAGCAGCACCACGGCATGGACCCACCAGGAGGCGGTGGCCACCCGGGCCAGCGCCTCCGGCGAAAGCCCGGCCAGGAGAGCGGCGACCAGCGCCGAAACCGGCTGCCACGACTCACCGTTGCCGAGGGCGATGCGGGCGCCGTTCAGCAGGAAGAACGCCGCCATCAGGGTGGCGATCATCCCCAGGATCGCCAGCGCCTCGCCGCTCCGGGCCGACGTGTAGTCGTTCTCCAGGTAGGGGGGCGCGAAGAACAGCCGTCGGACGAAGGCCACCGCGACGCTCGCCAGCGCCACCAGGGAGACGATGTCGAAGAGGAGCTCCAGGGGGTGGCGAACCGCGGGTGGCAGCACGGACAGGCTCGCTCCGGGGACGACCCCTTCCAGGAGGAACTCGCCGTTGGCGAGCAGGAGGACCAGGAACGCCCAGAAGAGCAGGAAATGGTTGATTCCGTACGGACGTGCCAGCACGCGCCTCTGCCCGAAGGCGTAGGAAAGGGTGCCGGCCAGCCGCTCCAGCGGCCGGTCGAACCGGTTTTCCGGGCTCCCGCAGGTGACCAGTTGCAGGCGCTGGTAGCAGCTGTAACAGAAGGTCATGAGGGCGATGGTCAGCAGGGGGATGAACAAGGTATGATTTATGAGCATGATATGGTTCCTCCAAATCAGAACGGGTCAGATGGCCATCCGGTCGGGCACGACGCCGCCGCGCTGCACCTTCAGGCTGCGAATCTTGCGGGTGATGGCCGGCACGATCTGGAATAGGTCCCCCACGATGCCGTAAGTGGCGACCTGGAAGATCGGGGCCTCGGGGTCACGGTTGATGGCGATGATCACGTCCGAGTCCTGCATCCCCACCAGGTGCTGGATGGCGCCGGAGATGCCGCAGGCGATGTAGATCTTCGGCCGGACCGTCTTCCCGGTCTGGCCGACCTGACGGCTGTGGGGCATCCAGCCGGCATCGACGGCGCTGCGCGAGGCACCCATCACGCCTCCCAGCTCGTCGGCCAGCTCCAGGAGCATGGCGAAATTCTCCTTGTTCATGAGGCCGCGCCCCCCGGACACGATGAATTCCGCGCCGGCGATGTCGATGTCCTTTCCCCCCTTGTCGCTCAGCACTTCGATCACCTTGACGAGGATATCCTCCTCCCGCAGATCGAAGGTCTCGCGGATCACGCGCCCCTGTGCGCCAGCGAGGCGCTCGGGCATCGGCATGACGTGGGGGCGGACCGTAGCCATCTGCGGCCGGAAGCGGTCGCACATGATGGTGGCCATGATGTTGCCGCCAAAGGCCGGCCGGGTCTGCATCAGATTGCGCTTTTCGTCGATGCCGAGCCCGGTGCAGTCGGCGGTCAGTCCGGTCCTGACGATCGTGGCCACGGCTCCGGCCAGGTCCCGCCCCTGCCCGGTCGCCCCCATGAGGATGATCTCCGGCCGGTGCTTCTCCACCAGGTGGCAGATGGCATCCGTGTACGGCTTGGTGCGATAGTGGGTGAACACCGGGGCATCCAGCAGGATGGCGTTGTGGGCGCCGTAGGCGAAGGCCTCCTGGCAGAGGTGCTCCACGTCGTGACCGATGATCACCGCGGAAAGCTCGACGTCGAGGGTCTTCGCGAGCCCGGCACCGGTCCCGAGGAGTTCCCAGGAGACCTTGGCCGCCTCGCCGTCATACTGCTCGATGAAGACCCAGACGCCGCGGTAGCGCGCCAGCATCGCCCGGAGTTCCCTTTCAGCCTCGTCGAGCTCCTCTTCGGCAGCACCGTGCTCCTTTTCCCATTGGCCGAGGATTTCCAGCTCCTCGGGGGTGTAGAACATCTCCAGGGCGCCCGCTCCGCACACCTTGACGCACTTGACGCAGCCGATGCACCGGGCGAGCACGATCCCCGGCTCACCCGCCGCGGTCATCGCGATGGCGTCCACCGGACAGGCGGTGACGCACCGCTCGCCGCACCCTATGCACCGCCCCTCCAGGTACCGCACCTTGCCGCGGGGTTTTTGGATCTTTTTCCGTTCAGTCATGGCTGTCTCCTCCGTTCCGTCCTGTCACACCGCCAGCAGGTCCTTGCTCACGAGCTTCTCGATGAGCAGGCCCACCGTCCCCTCGGGG